>NZ_JAUBPI010000001.1:0-19791 GCF_036700645.1 Microcoleus sp. S36b_A4
GCTTTTACTACCGATCGGCTAGAATTGTTAAAACTTTTATCTGCCCAAATTGCTATTTCCATTGAGAATGCTCAACTCTATGACCAATTAGGGGAATACTCGCGAACGCTGGAACGTAAGGTTATAGAAAGAACGCAAGAATTGGAACAGGAAATGGCTGTCAGAATGCAGACAGAAATAGCCTTGGGCAAGTCTGAGGAAAAGTTTTCCAAAGCCTTTCGTTCCAGTCCTAACCCGATCGCGATCGCCCGATTCGCAGATGGACGCTACATCGAAGTAAACGACAGTTTCCTCAGCACTTTTAGTTACTCTCGCGAACAGGTAATTGGTTTTACAGCAATTGAGTTGAATTTTTGGGGTAATTTAGAAGAATGTGACAGATACAGACAGCTCTTGCAAGAATCAGGAGTGGTTCGCAATCAGGAATTCGATTGTCGTACTTCATCAGGCGAGGTGAGGAAGATGCTGGTATCAGCAGATATTATTGAGCTGGGTGGAGAAGCGTGTATTCTGTTAGTCACTAACGACATTACCGAGCGTCAAAGGGTAGAAGAAGCGCTCAAAGAAAGCGAGGCTAAATACCGTGACTTAGTTGAAACATCGCAGGATATGATTTGGTCACTTGATATCGAAGGGCGTTATACCTTCGTCAACGCTGCCGTCCAACAGATTTTTGGCTACTGCCCTGAAGAAATGATCGGGCGAAAATTCAGTGATTTTCAGCCACCTCAACAACTTCCTAAAGATAACGAGATATTCCAACGTATGCTGAATGGAGAGTCCGTATTTCAGAATGAAACTATACAATTAGCTAAAGATAGTAGACCTATCAATCTCCGGTTTAATTCACTTGTAGTGCGAGATTCCGAGGGAAATATTCTAGGAATAACTGGCACAGCAAGCGATATTACGGAAAGTAAAAAAGCAGAGGCAGCCTTACAAAAATCCAAAGAAGTTGCAGATGCGGCTAACAAGGCTAAAAGCGAATTTTTATCAAAAATGAGTCACGAATTACGAACTCCCCTCAATGCAATTCTCGGCTTTACCCAAGTGCTGGCGCGCGATTCATCCCTTTCTAACATACAGCAGGGACAGATAGGCATCATTAATCGTTCTGGCGAGCATTTGCTGACGCTGATTAATGACGTGCTGGAAATGTCTAAAATCGAGGCAGGTCGGATCACCTTAAATCCTACTAGCTTTGACCTGTATCATTTGCTTCATTCTCTCGAAGAAATGCTCAAAATCAAAGCTGATTCTAAAGGTTTACAGCTCAGGTGGCACATCAATTCTAACATTCCTCAGTATGTAAAAACTGACGAAAGTAAATTGCGTCAAGTCTTGATTAATCTGTTAGGAAATGCGATCAAGTTTACTACGAAGGGAAGTGTAACGCTTCGGGTTGGAGCAATTAGCGCGAAACAAAAGTCCCTAACAGACAACGAACCACGGACTATTACGTTTGAAGTGGAAGACACTGGTTACGGCATTGATCCTACTGAGGTAGGCTCTCTATTTAAGGCTTTTGTGCAAACTGACGCAGGTCGGAAATCTCAAGAAGGAACAGGCTTGGGTTTACCCATCAGCCGACAATTCGTACAACTGATGGGAGGAGACATTACCGTCAGCAGTATCTTGAATCGAGGAACAACTTTTAGTTTTGATATCCAAATTAGCGCCCCTGAGATGGCTGAAGTTCAACCTCGACAATTAAGAAGGCGGGTAATTGGTTTACAACCCAACCAACCCTCATATCGCATCTTGGTGGTTGATGATAAATGGGAGAGCCGTTTGCTACTGGTTCATCTTCTTAAACCGCTTGGCTTGGAGGTGCGCGAAGCAGTAAATGGTCAAGAAGCTATTAGAACCTGGGAAACTTGGAAACCTCACCTAATTTGGATGGATATGCAAATGCCTGTGATAGACGGGTATGAGGCCACCAGACAAATTAAAGCCAATATTCAAGATGAGGCTACCTCGATTGTGGCGTTGACCGCTAGCGCTTTTGAGGAGGAGCGAGCCATTGTTTTATCATCAGGCTGTGACGATTTTGTGAGCAAGCCTTTCCAAGAAGAAGTTATTTTTGCCAAAATGGCTGAACATTTAGGGGTACAGTATATTTATGAAGATTTACCGAACTTTACATTATCTCAGCTTGAGGGTCAAGACTTGAGTGTAAAAGAAGGGGAAAAAACTGAAAATTTAAGGACAACTTTGGCGACAATGCCTACGGATTGGGTGAGACAGTTACATCATGGAGCTATCGATGCTGATGCCGGCCTGATTTTAAGCTTAGTCTCCACAATCCCTGAATCCGATACTTTTTCTGCGGAGATTCTCACCGATTGGATTCATAATTTTCGATTTGATAAAATTACTGACTTAACCGAACAACTTATCCCATGAACAGCCAGAAATTAGCATCTCATGTTGCCAATCTTTTAGTGGTTGACGATACCCCCGACAACCTGCGTCTTTTATCGACTATGTTGAGCGACAAAGGATATAAAGTTCGGGGCGTAATCAACGGGGAAATGGCATTAAAAGCAGCACGTTCCACCCCGCCAGATTTGATTTTACTGGACATCACGATGCCCCAGATGAACGGCTATGAAGTTTGCCAACATTTAAAAGCGGATGGCAGAACTTCGGGTATTCCAGTTATTTTCTTGAGCGCCCTAGATCGAGTCTTGGATAAAGTCAAAGCATTTGCTGTGGGAGGAGTAGACTACATCACCAAGCCATTTCATTTAGAAGAAGTTTTAGCTCGTGTCGAAAATCAACTAACTATTCAACGTTTGCAAAAAAAAATGCACGAGCAAAATGCGCGATTGCAGGAGTCTGAGGCTAAAGAGCGGAATAAATCCCAACAACTAGAGCTGGCTCTACAACAGTTACAAAATGCACAAGCTCAGCTCATCCAAAGCGAGAAAATGTCAAGTTTAGGGAATGTCGTAGCAGGGGTAGCTCACGAAATTAACAACCCGATTAGCTTCATTAAAGGGAACCTCTCGCCCGTAAGGGAGTACACTGAAGATTTGCTGAGGCTGGTGCAACTCTACACAGAAGATTTCCCCAATCCCACAGCAGCTATCCAGGAACAACTGGAGGCAATCGATTTCGCTTTTCTCAGGAATGACTTGCCGAAGTTAATTGCTTCTATGAGCATAGGAGCTGACCGAATCGGAGAAATAGTGCAATCGCTGCGGAATTTTTCCCGACTCGATGAAGCTGAGTTAAAAGTGGTGGATATTCATGAAGGAATTGAAAGTACGCTGATGATTTTGCAGCATCGGCTAAAAGATGAAGCAGATCAAAGGATAATTAAAGTGGTAAAAGAGTATGATGATCTGCCAAAGATAGAATGCTACGCGGGGCAAATGAATCAGGTTTTTATGAATGTTCTGACGAATGCGATTGAAGCGTTGCAATCCCCAAAACGTTGGGCAAATGATGTAGATGATAGCAGATCCATCCCTACTATTACTATTTGCACGAAGTTACTCTCCGACTTTCAAGTGGGTATTTATATTACTGATAATGGCCCCGGCATAACCCAAGATATTCAACAACGCATACTTGAGCCATTTTTTACAACAAAGACAGTGGGAACAGGAAAGGGTTTGGGGTTATCGATTAGCTATACTATTGTAGTGGACGACCACGGGGGGCAACTCCGTTGTTTTTCGATACCGGATCAAGGGGCGACATTCGCCATCGAACTTCCGATTTACCACTCTACAAAACGTTTTTTTGAAGAAGATTTAGGCGGGTTATAAGCCACTAAAATAAAAGTAGTCAAACATGGTGTAAAATCAGGAATCTTGTTTATTTATGAGTCAGTGTATTTGTAATTTTGAGACAAATTTCTATTAATCACAAGTTGATACTCTTAGCCACAGAGTCCGAAATATTTTCCGGCAACGCTCCTTAAATTGCCAACGGTCACCGACTTGTTTTTTTGCGTAGCTTATGCACGCACTCTCAAACCCACAATAATGATGAATTTCTACCCTCATTTTTTTTCAGCAAAAACCCTAGCAATTGTTTGTGTAATTGCTGCATTTGTTGTCCTTGGAGGCAAAGTCTTTGCCACAACAATCGATTATGCACCGCCATTTCAAGAAACCAGCTTTTACAGTACGATGATATCTGCTAATAACGATTTAGCTGACATTTATTATCCTAAATCATCTGATATTAGTTTGGGTAATTACTCTTTCCCCATTGTACTTTTATTGCAAGGTGCGCTTGTAGATAAATCATTTTATTCAGATTACGCTAGCCATGTGGCGCGGTACGGCTTTGTGGTAGTCGTTCCGAACCATTTGCGGCCTTCGCCCTTCAATCCCAGTTCACCGCCTAATTTGGCGTCGGAAACTTCGCAAATTGCGGCGGTTTTGTCGCAAATGGCGATCGAAAACACAAAGCCCACATCTCCGATCGCGTCTGTTATCGATACGCAGCGCCTTGGTTTATTGGGTCATTCTTTTGGTGGTGCGGTGGGGTTATCAGTGATTGCCAACAAATGCCTCCCAGAATTGTATTTGTGTCAAGAGCCATTTACGCGCCCGAAAGAACTATTAGCGGCTGCATTTTTTGGAGCTAACTTGCGGAATCCCATTGCTAATGAATTTGTACCCATCGCTAATGATGGCATTGCAGTGGCGTTGATTCAAGGGGATATCGATGGTGTCGCCCTGCCCGATCGATCTCAAAGCACCTTTGACCAAATTCAAACACCACCCAAAGCTTTGATTACTGTTATGGGTGCAAATCACTTCGGCATTACCGATGTTAATAACCCCGCTGGTGCGATGCCCGATCGCAATACTGCTACCTTAGAGCGAGCCGTAGGTATTGAAACGATCGCCCGTTGGAGCGGGCTGTTTCTGCGGGCACATATGCTTAAAGATCGATCGGCATTTGATTATATTTACTCTCAAGGTGACGCCCTCGATCCGAATGTCCGTGTTACCACCGTTCCAGTTCCCAAACCATCTTCTAAGTAGCTCCACCTAAAAAAACGTAAGATAGATTAAGGCTAATACATAGTGTGCCTAAATTTTTATTATTTGGGATCACTGATCTGACAGACCGCGAGCACTATATTGTTTTAAGCATCTATGTACAGTAATTCTATGTACACCTAAACGTTCAGCTACATCTGTAAGGCTTTTAATCGCTCCAGTCTTTAACCAATAAAGTGCCTGAATTTTTTATTTATTAGGTAGAGTTCGCTGCTCTGACTAAATTATTTTTAACTCGTATGCTATTAAATCCATTCTTTCTTAGTAGTTTACTTTCATAAATTATTCCTCAAACTTGGTTCTTCATTTTAGGATTTTATTGGGTATAGCAAAACCATTTGATTTGTAAACAATCGATTCAATCATCACAAGCGTTTCAGGTTGTTCTACATTGACGACTCAAATAGACTTGCTATATATTATTAACTAAATTTTCCTTTTCAGTAACCTCAGCCTGCCGCTTAAAGACTAGCAACGTAATATCATCAAACACTTTCTGCTTACCGATATGTTGGCGTAAATCTATAATCACCGCATCCTTAACTTCAGCAGCAGACTTGTGCCAATTTTGACTAATCACTTGACACAATTGCTTCAGTCCATACTGCTTTTTGCGGATGTTATAGGCTTCTGGAATCCCATCAGTATAAAGCACCACGCCATCTCCAGGTTCTAGCTCAATCAGGATGTGACTGATGAAGCCTGCGATATCATCATCTAAAGCGATCGGGAAACCTAAATCCATCGTGTCGATGCGCTCAACTTCTCCATTGTTTCGCACAACAAGCGTTTCTTCATGCTGACCGCTGATGCTGATCCGTCCTTCGGAGTAGCTCAAAATCGCCAGCGTCAGACTTTTCTCAGAATTCATGCGCTGCACGTTTTTGTAGAGGGTACGGTTGAGTACATCCAGGAATCGAACCGGGTCTAGTCCACGAATCTCTTGCAGAGTGCGAACTGAGGTTTGCGCCATCAGCATCAGAATGCCGCTTTCCAGGCCGTGTCCGGTGACATCACCGATCGCCAGCGTGACCACACCATCGATCTGTAGCACGTCGTAGTAGTCGCCTCCTACTTCATCGGCGGATTCCATGTATGCGGCGATATCTAGTCCGTCAATTTCCAGTTCATCAGGGTTGGGCAAAATCATTTGCTGGATCTGACGGGCCACATTCACTTCTGCACCTAAGCGGAGGTTGTCTACTTTGAGTTTTTCGTTGAGGCTAATGATTTCCTGATTAGCATTAGCGAGTTCTGCTGTTCGTTCTTTAACTTTGTCTTCGAGGGTTTCAAAGGATTCTTGGAGTTGCCTCGCCATGCTGTTGAAAGATCGTGCCAGCAGACCGATTTCGTCTCGCGATCGCATCTTCACACGCATATCTAAGTGACCCGCCGTAAACTGGGCAACCGCTTGGGTGAGGTAAATCAGAGGCTTGGTTAATAGTTGTGCGATCGCAAAAGCGATGATAGTTACAATTGTGGCGATGATTGCTAATAAAAGAAGTGCATCACGTATTTGTTTTTTTACAGGTGCTAGGGCAACGGCAATCGGCTGTGCGAAAAGGACTGACCAAGGTTGATATTTCAGGTGGGCGATCGCTAAGAGCCTCAACTCATTATTACCCGTAGCTGCCAATCGTGTGGTTAGATCAGGCTGTTTAGTGTCTAATGCTTGCTTGAGGTCGGGCAAATTGATTGCAAGTTCTTTCGTTAGAGTCTTAGACAAACGCCCTTCGCGTTGCAGTTTAGCTACAACATTGGGTGACAAAGGCACAATTGATGTGAAAAGGAGTTCAGGTTTAGTGCTATGTGCCAGATGAATATAGTGTTCATCTAAAAGAACTGCCAAGGATTTCGCACCTGCGCGTTCAGTTTCCCGAGTCACCAACTGCTGGACAGATGTGGCATTGTATGTCACCCGCAATACACCCAATATATTTCCCTTCGCATCGCGAACAGGACTGCTAAAAAAAAGCGTAGCGAGGTTGGAAGTTGTCGTCGATTGCCTAATACTAGAAACAAAAGGTAGTTGAGTTTTGAGCGGTTCTTGGAAGTAATCTTGACGGGATTCATCTCGTCCAACATCCGGTGTATTCGTATCGAGTACATTCCGTCCCTTTAAGTTGAGCAAGGCATAGGAGATAATATTAAGCATATCTTTGCGACTGAGGCGGCTTAAGGTTTCAGTCGCTAACATCTCTTGGGGACTACCATTTCGCCGTTCTGGAGGTAAGCCCAGATAGGCGGCCAAACCTGGTAAAATCGCTTCTACGCGCACGGCATTGAGATTCCCATCGATAAATCCATCTATTCTGTAAGCGGTTTCGTTAGCTGCCGCAGATAGGGCTTGTCGTGCGTTGTCGGTCAATGCCTTTTCAGTTGTCTGCTTGTTGATAAATGCTAACAGCAGCAACGGAATTAGAGCAACGACGAGAAACGAGAAAATTAACTTTGTACGAATGCTTTTGAAAAAGGAGCGCTTCATGGTTGCAGGCTAGGACGGGGAAGTTAAGAAAGAAGAATTGAACAAGGTTTCTAGATTGGGAAGGCGCGTCACATTGCCAGCGCGAATAAAAAAATCCGCATATTTCTTGGCGTTTTTGTAGATATAATTAGGACTGTCTGATTGAAAGAAGTTTTTATTTTCTGCAAAGTCAGTGAGGTCTATTCCCTCGAAAGAAATTTTCTTACTGGGAATATTCAACGCTTGGCTCGCGATCTCGTTTCCTTCCGGAATATTTGTTTCCCAATAAGACAAGGCTTGAAGCCAGCCTCGCACAAAGGCGCGAATATCTTCGGGGCGATCGCGTATCACCTCACCCCGAAACGCGACCAAATCCAAAATTAAGCCTGGGGTTTGTTTGCTTGTAAACAGGATATGTGCGCCTAATTTTAATGATTCAGAAAGATACGGTTCCCAAGTGTGCCCTGCTTGGATAGCCTTGTTTTGTAGGCGATCTGGAACTTCTAAAGCATCGACTTTAACCAGCCTAACATCATCGCTCGTCAGCTTAGAGGTTTTCAACATCTCAGTAACGAAGACTTCGCTAAAGCCCCCTAGATTTGCACCAAGCTTTTTTCCTTTCAAGTTAAGAATTGTTTTAATATGCGATTCAGCGACTACCACATCTGCACCTGTCGATTCATCCACAACCATCACAGCTTGTATATCAGGATTTGTGGCACTCAAGATAATCAAATTGCCCAAGGGCAACCCGATCCCATCATACTTCCCTGCACTGAAATCCGCTTGTTGCATTGAGTAGTCTACATTGCTCAGTTCCACGTCTATCCCTTGCGCTTTGAAGAATCCTTTCTTTTGAGCAATGACGACAGGTATATAGCCAATAAAAGGGACAAAACTTACTTTCAGGGGAGGACGTTTTACTTTTAGAGGTTGCGAAGAATGACAAGCAAACAGCAGGCAGCAGGTAATAATAAAGAGGCTGTTTAAAAATGAGCGCTTCATGGTTTCAGGCTAGGAGGGGGGGGTAAAAAAGAAGAATTGAACAAGGTTTCTAGATTGGGAAGGCGCGTCACATTGCCCGTGCGAATAAAAAAGTCTGCATATTTCTTGGCGGTTTTGGAGATATAATTAGGACTGTCTGATTGAAAGAAGTTTTGATTATTTGCAAAGTCAGTAAAGTCTATTCCCTCGAAAGAGAGTGTATTGCTGGGTATATTCAGCGCTTTGCTCACGATCTCCTTTCCTTCGGGAATATTTGCTTCCCAATATGACAAGCCTTGAAGCCAGCCTCGCACAAAGGCGCGAATATCTTCGGGGCGATCGCGTATCACCTCACCCCGAAATGCGACCAAATCTAAAATTAAGCCTGGGGTTTGTTTGCTTGTAAACAGGATATGCGCCCCTAATTTTAATGCTTCAGAAAGATACGGTTCCCAAGTGTGTCCTGCTTGGATAGCATTGTTTTGTAAGCGATCGGGAATTTCTAAATGCTCGACTTGAACCAGGCTAACATCATCGCTTGTCAGTTTAGAGGTTTTCAACATCTCAGTCACGAAAACCTCGCTAAAGCTGCCTAGATGTGCCCCAAGCTTTTTCCCTTTCAAGTTAGGGATTGTTTTAATCCCCGATTGTGCGACTACCACATCTGCACCTGTCGATTCATCCAAAACCATCACAGCTTGCATATCAGGATTTGTGGCACTCAAAATCACCAAATCGCCCAAGGTCAATCCGATCGCATCATACTTCCCTGCACTGAAATCCGCGTCTTGCAATTGTGAGTAGTCTACATAGCCCAGTTCCACGTCTATCCCTTGTGCTTTGAAGAATCCTTTCTCTTGAGCAATGATGAGAGGTGTATAGCTAACAAAAGGGACAAAAGATACTTTTAGGGGAGGACGTTTTACTTTTAGGGCTTCCGGGGAATCACAAGCAAACAGCAGCCAGCCGGTAATAATAAATATACAGATGTAAGAGAGTAGTTTAGACATACTATCTAGAAAATTCCTGGTGTAGAAAAGGCGACTCATATTTGCTTGCACCCGATCGACCTAAGTGCATCCTCCGCAATCGCCGCTAAACCTGTTCCGGTGGTTATATCTATAACAAGCTTGCCCGATCGCACTTTTGCCAATTCTACTAACCGACTTGTAGCCTGTTTGTGAAATTCATTCTCGTAGTCGGGGCGGTTGTTGAAGTCATTGAGAATCTGCCGTTTGTAGGCACTTAGCGAGTCAGTCATGGCGAATTATTGGTTTAACTTTCTACTTTAGCAAAGTCTTTGACCTCAATTAATAAATCAATAATCGGTTCTGCATAAATGCTCCGAATCGCTTTGCTACCGATATGGTGAACGGTGATAGCCTTTTCTCCAATTGCTAATGCAATCTTTTTTGACTCTTTAAGCAAGGTAATTCGCCCTGCTGGAGCGTGGTGAACTACTTGTACTTTTCGGAAGTTTTTAAAGTGAGGTAAAGACAGAATTTTTTCTGTTGGCTAAATATTATTTGGCACGACCGTTACTATTTTATCAGCTCCATCGGCGCACCCGAAAATATAAAATATAAAATATAAAAGCGAAATAGTTTTTACCAAAACTCAATTTAAATCGGGGTTTTTAAAGTGGCAGCATATTCAGGAACAGGCTTCCCTAGCCTGTTCCACAATAATGATGATTAGGACTTAAGTATGTGCAAGTTATCGAGCATGGTTTTAGCAGATTCGAGCCAGTCGGGGAACTCGGGTGACATCGCGTATACCCAAACGATCGCGTGTAGGTGTCGCATTTTACGGTACGGTTCCAGGCTGGCAAAGTCGAGCGCATTCGGATAAGCGGCTATCCCCTCATCGTCGAGGTTAATCAAGTCCCAGGCGATCGAACCGGTGCAAGTGTCCTCAAAATCGTTCCACAGCAATCCTTTCGCAGTTGGAATTAAATTTAAGGCATGGGCATCCCCGTGCAGCGGCTGCAACACGCTGACTGAATTGCTTAACTGCCTCAGCAGGCGATCGTAAGTTGTTTGCAGCAGCGTCAGGTCACTTTCCGACAGAATATTGCCAAGCTGTTCGAGCCTTTCGAGCCCGCGCGGAATATCGTTGAGGGGCGGCAGCAGCGGCAAATCGCCCGGGTAATCGCGCAGAACAGCGTGCAGTTCAGCTTGCATTCGTCCGACTGTCGCCCCATCGGGCAAAGCATCAGAGATTGGTTCAAAGTAGCGCCAGAAGCTCATCGTCAAACCGTCGCAATGGTGGGGTACCGGGGGTAAAAAATCGCTGGGAGGGACTACAGGAGCGCCTTTGGCAGCCAGAAAGGCGGCGACAGAGAGTTCGCGGGCCAACCAAGACTCGACGGGCGATCGCACTACGGGGGTTAGGGTAGCGATCCGAGCCACAATGGGTGCAGGTTTCAGGTGAACTCGCACGGAATAGGCGTCAGCAAGCACGTGGGGGTCGTTTACGCGAATGCCCGCAGCAGAGGCAACAGACACCGATGCTGCGACGGCGCGGGCTGTAAGTGCGGGGCGATCGAATTCTGTGGATGGCATAAGCGGCACATTAAAACTGGTTCGCAGTTGCCCGCAGCCGACGAGTCAACGCGCAACTGCGAACCTACTTCTTTGTATTATATTGTAATACACAAGCTCACACTCGCAACGCAGAGAGCACGAGGGAGCTTCCGCGATACAATCTTTGTTTGGTAAAGAATTTTTACGAGTTCTGTGTCCATCACAGGCTTTTCGGTCTGTACTACCCAACCTGCCTGAAAATATGGATTTTGCTACTCTTGCTGCCCAGCTAAATGCTGGAACTATCTTGCCAGAGGGAATTGTCATCATCACCCTCTTGGTGGTTCTCGTCGGCGATTTAATCGTAGGCCGCAGTTCCTCGGGTTGGACTCCCTACGTTGCCGTTGCGGGTTTGTTGGCCGCCGTCGCTGCCTTGTGTTTGCAGTGGGATAACGTTGATACCATCTCGTTTCTAGGCGGTTTTAACAGCGATGCCTTGAGTTTAGTGTTTCGTGGCATTATCGCTTTGACTGCGGCTGTCACTATTTTGATATCCGTCCGCTATGTACTGCAAACTGGTACTGCTTTAGCGGAATTCATCGGCATTTTACTCGCCGCTACTTTGGGGGGAATGTTCCTCAGCGGCGCTGATGAATTGGTGATGATTTTTATTTCGTTGGAAACTCTGAGTATCTCGTCTTATTTGCTGACGGGTTACACAAAACGCGACCCGCGTTCCAATGAAGCTGCTTTGAAATATTTGTTAATTGGCGCTTCTTCTTCGGCAGTGTTTCTCTACGGGCTTTCGCTGCTGTACGGGTTGTCGGGTGGCGAAACTCAGTTAAGTGCGATCGCTGCTAACCTTTCTACTGTGAATGAAGGTCAATCTCTCGGTTTGGTGATTGCCTTGGTTTTTGCGATCGCCGGCATCGCCTTCAAAATTTCTGCAGTTCCCTTTCACCAGTGGACTCCTGACGTTTACGAAGGTTCTCCTACACCCGTTGTTGCCTTTCTTTCTGTCGGTTCCAAAGCAGCCGGTTTTGCCCTAGCAATCCGCTTGTTAACAACTGCTTTCCCCGCACTTATCGAACAGTGGCAGTTCGTGTTCACGGCCTTAGCCATTCTCAGTATGGTGTTGGGAAATGTGGTTGCCCTCGCCCAGACTAGCATGAAGCGGCTTTTGGCTTATTCGTCGATCGCCCAAGCCGGTTTTGTAATGCTGGGTTTGATTGCAGGAACAGAAGCCGGTTACTCCAGCATGATATTTTATATGTTGGTTTACCTGTTTATGAACTTGGGTGCTTTCGCCTGCATTATCCTGTTCTCGCTGCGGACTGGAACCGACCAAATTAGCGAATACTCGGGTTTGTACCAAAAAGACCCGCTGTTAACTTTAGCCTTAAGTATTTGCCTGCTTTCTCTCGGTGGAATTCCGCCCCTGGCTGGATTTTTCGGCAAAATCTATCTGTTCTGGGCCGGCTGGCAAGCAGGACTTTACGGCTTAGTTATTCTGGGATTAATTACCAGCGTAGTTTCGATTTACTACTACATCCGCGTTGTCAAGATGATGGTAGTAAAAGAACCTCAAGAAATGTCAGACGCGGTAAAAAATTATCCCGAAGTTCGCTGGAACCTTCAGGGAATGCGGCCTTTGCAAGTCAGCGTTGTACTCACCTTGGTGGCGACAACATTGGCGGGGATTTTGTCGAACCCTTTGTTTAATTTGGCTAATGATGCTGTTACCAAAACTCCCATGTTGCAGTCGGCTTTGAGTCAGGTGCAACCTGTTGTGGGTGCGAAAATTGAATCGAATTTGGTGTCTCGCCGGGATTAATTTTTCCTGTTTGTGAAATAGTGGAAAACGCCTGACTCTTTGCAGTTGGGCGTTTCTTTTTTGTTGTGATATACTGTTAATTATGATTTTTGACCGCAGATGTAGGCAGATAAACGCAGATAAACGCAGATAAAAGTTAGTACAGAGGCAACAATGTTAGTACAAAGTAAGGAAAAGTTTTATACTCCAGATGAGTACCGGGACTTAGAGGAAAATGCTGAGTTTAGAAATGAATACCGCGATGGAGAAATTGTACAAATGACGGGTGGTAGTATTAATCACAGCCAGATAATCGGTAATATTTATGCGTTATTAAAATCTGCTTTGCGGGGAAAGAATGCCCGACCATTTATGAGCGATTTGCGGTTGTGGATTCCTCGGTATCGACGCGGGACTTATCCAGATGTGATGGTAGTTGAAGGAGAATTAGTTTGCACAGAGGGACGGAAAGATGAAATACTCAATCCTGTGCTGATTGTGGAAGTGCTTTCTAAGTCTACCAAGGATTTCGATCGGGAGGATAAGTTTCGGTTTTATCGATCGATCCCTGAATTCCGTGAATATGTGTTAGTCAATCAATCTGAGTTTTTAGTCGCACAATATATTAAAACAGAATCAAATGAATGGTTGTTTCGGGAATATGAGGGAGAATCAGCAATAGTTTCTTTCGCTTCAGTGGAAGTGCAAATGTCGATGCTGGATATTTATGAGCTGGTTGTATTTGAAACCCAGGAAACGGAAGTACAGCAGTAAAATTCATGCTATGGGGTGATGCAATGTCTAGCTTGGTAACAGTAAAACAATAATAAGTTGGTTGGTGGTCAGGACTTGAGTCTTCTAATTTTTATGAGGGAAGATATGGTTAACTACCGAATTGTCGAAACTTTGGCTGACAGCCAGGTTTCAGACTTGATGGATTTGTACAAAAACGAGTTTTGGAGCGACAAGCGGACGCGGCAGGATGTTGTGAAAATGCTTGCTGCAACTGATGTTATCATTGGTTTGGTCGATGAGAGCGATCGACTAATTGCTTTTACTCGCGTTATCACCGATTTCGTATACAGAGCGATGATTTTTGATGTCATTGTCAAGCCGACGCACAGAAAGATGGGACTGGGTGCGAAGTTGATGGATGCAGTTTTAAATCATCCAGAATTGCAAGCTGTCGAGAACTTTGCTCTTAATTGTTTGCCCAACATGATGCCGTTTTACGAGCGTTGGGGTTTCACAGATGATGTGGGCGAGATGAAGTTTATGCGGCGAACAACAGGCTGAACTCAGCCCCTTGAAAGCCCCAATTTTTCTCTAATTGCGTCTTCTTTGAAACCTACTAAAACAGCCGTTCCATCTTTAACGAAAAGAGGACGTTTCAGCAGCATCGCATCCTTTGCAAAAGCCTCTACCCACTGTTCGCTAGTCCAATTATTCTTGTCGTCGCCCAAAGCGCGGTAAGATTGACCGGAAGTATTTCGCATGGGTTGAAAACCCACAGCAGCTACCCAGCTTTGAATTGTTTCGCGAGTCGGCGGCTGTTCTTTGGTGTTAATGAACTCGTAATTAACATCGCTATTTTTGAGCCACTGGAAAGCTTTTTTGCAGGTGCCGCAGTTCGGTATTCCGTAAACTTGAATTGACATAATAATGACTGTTGACTGTTGACTGTTGACTGTTTGCTAATAACAACTAACAACTGACTAATGACTACTAACTAATGACTACTGACTAATCTAGCTTGTTGAACCCATTTTTGCACGCGATCGACTGAAGGAGTCAAGTCATTGCGCTGCATCGTCGCTACGTGCAGCCTTAAAACTTGTTGATGCAATCTTTCCACGGGCATTTGAGCCAATTGAGCCGGCGAAGCAACACCCGCGTGCAGTAACAGCCCGCAATACTGACAGCCTACACTCGGAATTCGAGCCAAATTTGCCATCGCTACCCATTTATTAACATATTGAATGTTAATCTGTAATTGATGGGCTAGCAACACTTTCGCCGCCTGCGTTTTCGTCATGCGAATTAGTTGTCCGGTTGTGGTGATGCTGCACTCTTCCAGTTGAGATTGGTTTTCCTTGCTCAATCCCGGTAAATGTGAGATCGGCCAGTCGCGTACTTGCACAGAAGTTTGAGGAGCTTTATGAGAAATTTTCATGTTTTTTCAGTTAATTTTACTTATACTTTAAAGTCTCATATATCAAACAGTCAATAGAGGATATCGCTCACGCCACCCAATCAACAAAAACCAGACCAAGGAATTTGACTAATTGCGGGTGTTGTGACATTTCTGCTCATTGCTTGCAGAAAAACACTTTTAGCCTGTTTTTACTGAGAGTGATCAGGCTTACTGCTTAACCAAATCATCCCGGCGATGACGAGAAAGACTCTAAAAAAGACAGCTTATAAATGCTAGCAAAAAAGAAGTGACCGATGAGGATTTCCTCAAAAATGCCTGCCAAGTTGGCAGTCCGAATTTTAGTTTTTTAATGCTGAGAATGCAAAAACTTGTGGCTGACTGCAAACCCAACTCAAAATTATAGGTTTTTACCCATGACAATTACACAAGGTGATGATTTGTTAACTCATACTTTACAGCAACGGTGGCAAAAACTGGCTAGTTTAATTAATTTTCCGGTAATTTTATGGTCGGGGCGCAGCATTCCTCGCAATTATCCGGCACTTACTTATCCATTTCGTGCCAGCAGTCACTTTTTATATTTTGCTGGTTTGCCCTTAGAAAATGCTGCCATTCGCTTAGAATCGGGCAAGTTAGAATTGTTCTTAGATGACGCACCTGCTAGCAGCACTCTTTGGCACGGAGAAATGCCGAAAAGAGCAGAAATTGCCGAACTAATTGGGGCTGATGCTGCTTTCCCAATGGCTGAATTGAAAGCGCGATCTACAAATGCAGCAACGATCGCAGTTCAGGATTCTTGGACTCAGTTGCAACAGTCTCAAATTCTAGATCGCCCTCTGGCACCGCCCAACTCGCCAACCGGAATCGACCTAGAATTAACTCAGGCGATCGTATCTCTGCGCCTGAGCCACGACGCAGCCAGTTTGGTCGAATTGCGTCAAGCTGCCGCTGTTACTGTAGAAGCTCACAAAGCGGGGATGGCGGCAACTCGAAATGCTAAAATTGAAGCAGGGGTGCGCGCTGCAATGGAAAGTGTCATCATATCTAAAAATATGACCTATGCCTATCCTAGTATCGTGACTGTGCATGGAGAAGTGCTGCACAGCGAACATTATCACAATTCCCTACAAACCGGAGATTTGCTGTTAGCAGATGTCGGTGCGGAAACATCAATGGGATGGGCGGCTGATGTCACTCGCACTTGGCCGGTTTCTGGCAAGTTTTCTCCGACTCAAAGAGCGATTTATGATGTAGTTTGGGCAGCACACGATGCTTGTATTGATAAAGTTAGTCCGGGGGTGGAATATCAAGACATTCATCTGTTAGCTGCTCGAATTATGGCGGAAGGATTAGTAGATTTGGGTATCTTGCAGGGCAATGTTGAAGATTTGGTAGAGATGGATGCTCACGCGCTATTTTTTGTCCACGGAATCGGACATTTAATCGGTTTGGATGTTCACGATATGGAAGATTTAGGCGATTTGGCTGGCTATGAAGAAGGAAGAACCAGAAGCAGTCGGTTTGGGTTGGGATTTTTGCGGTTGAATCGAGTTTTGCGTCCTGGAATGCTGGTATCGATCGAACCGGGATTTTATCAAGTTCCGGCAATTTTGAATAGTTCTGAAAATCGTGCCAAATATAAAAATTTTGTTAAGTGGGAGGAGTTGGAAAAATTTGCCGATGTGCGGGGGATACGCATAGAAGATGATATACTTGTCATCAATGACGGTAGAGAAGTATTGACAGGGAAATTGCCCACAAAAGCTCCGGAGATTGAGGAGTTAGTTGCGGTAAATACGTAAGTATAGCCTACTTCGATCACACATACGCAGTTCCATCAGGGGTGAAAAACAATAAATAAAGATGAATAAAGATTGGCCAACAAGTCTTTTGATATTAGTTAAAAAAGTGCTCTCGCAAGTCAGAAAATTCGCAGCAATAATACTTCCACGCAGTGTTCGTAAACCTATATCCTCGCCGCCTCCGATGCAAGCTGCACCTTTGCCTAGCAACGAAGAAGAGAGGCTAGATGCACTTCACCGCTACAACATTCTCGACACAGAAGCCGAAGCAGCTTTTGATGATCTAACAGCTTTAGCATCTTATATTTGTGGCACTCCGATTGCTTTAGTAAGCTTAATAGATTCTAACCGACAGTGGTTTAAATCCAAAGTCGGTCTGGAAGCGCCAGAAACTCCGAGAGAGTTAGCTTTTTGCGCCCACGCTATTTTAAATCCCAACGAATTATTAGTTGTACCCAATGCTCTAGATGACAATCGCTTTGTCGGCAATCCGCTAGTAACTTCTGATCCAAATATTCGGTTTTATGCTGGAGCCCCGCTAGTAACTCCTGACGGTTATCCGATTGGCACTTTGTGCGCGATAGATACAGTTCCTCGTAATCTCACCCCAGAACAGCTAGAAGCGCTGCGGACTTTAGGACGGCAAATTATCAACCACATGGAGTTGCGAATAAATCTAACTAAATTAAAGCGCGCACAGATTAAGAACAAAAAAGTAGAAGAAAAACTGCGTTCTACCGACGAGCAAATTGTCAATTTTTTAGAAGGAATGAGCGATGCTTTTTTTGCTTTCGACACCCAGTGGCGATTTACTTACATCAATTACAAAGCATCGCAATTTTTGAAGCGCTCGCAGGAAGAACTTTATGGTAAAAATTTTTGGGAAGAGTTTCCCGAATTCGTGAATTCTGATTTTTATAAAGAGTATCATGAAGCGGTAGCCAAACAAATTGGAGTGGCTTTTGAAAAATATTATCGCCCTTTAAAAGTGTGGTTGGAAGTGCGGGTTTTTCCTTCTCACGACGGCATTTCTGTGTTTTTTCATGATATAACTACGCGCAGGCAGATGGAATCTGCACTCAGAAAAGAACAGAAAAAAACTGAAAGTTTACTGCTAAATATTTTGCCCGAACCGATCGTCGATCGGTTGAAGCACGAACCGGGGGTAATTGCAGACAAGTTTGAAAAAGCAACAATTCTTTTTGCTGACTTGGTAAATTTTACCCAAATTTCTACCACCATGTCCGCCACTAAATTAGTGTACTTGCTGAATGAAATTTTCTCAGCTTTTGACCAACTGAGTGAGAAGCACGGCTTAGAAAAAATCAAGACGATCGGGGACGCTTACATGGTAGCAGCCGGTCTTCCCATTGAACGTCCAGACCACGCAGAGGCGATCGCCGAAATGGCGCTGGATATGGTAGCAGCAATTAAGGAATTAAATGTGAAGCTAGACGCGAATTTTGACCTCCGCATCGGGATTAATAGCGGCCCGGTGGTAGCGGGGGTAATCGGCACTAAAAAATTCATTTACGATTTGTGGGGAAATGCCGTGAATACAGCCAGCCGCATGGAATCTCACGGCATACCAGGTCGCATTCAAGTCAGCCACTATACTCATAAGTTGCTGCAGGATAAATATGAATTTGAAGATCGCGGCGAGATCGAGATTAAAGGTCAAGGGCAAATGCAAACTTATTTCCTGATGGGGAGAAACACAGTAAGCGATCTCAAAATTGCAGAGTAAATAAAACTAAGACTGGAAAGTACCTGATTGTTGAGGAAATGCCGGAGGCTGCGATCGATCGCTTCTTCGGCGCGATCGTCCTGTGGTAGAACGTCTGCTGCAGATCAACCAAATAAGATTATGCTATAGACAGAGATATCCGAGCAATTCTATGCGCGGTACTCGAGGTTATATAAATACTAAGTTGAATTCGTCGGAGCCTTTAATAATGGTTCAATTTCATATTCAAACAGATAGCGATATTCCAGCATCCACCCAACTATTCAATCAAATCAGGTTTGCGATCGCCTCGCGACAATTTCCGCCCGGACACCGCTTGCCCAGCACCAGACAGCTAGCCATGCAGACAGGTTTGCACCGCAACACCATCAGCAAAGTATACCGCCAGCTCGAAAATACTGGACTCGTAGAAGCGCAAGCAGGATCGGGCATTTACGTCCGCGCCCTAGGCAACGAACACGGCAACAAACTCAAATCTCCGATCCTCGAAGAATATCCCCTTGCCAACAAAATAGTGCAAGGAAGTATCGATCAACTGCTGGGACAGGGCTGTACGCTCAACCAAGCGAGGGAATTATTTTTGGCAGAAATTGACTGGCGGCTCAGGTGCAGCGCCCGCGTCGTCGTCACAGCCCCCACAGAAGACATCGGCGTGGGTGAACTGATGGCGAAAGAACTCGAACAAGCCCTTCGCATTCCCATACAGTTAGTGCCGATGGAACAGCTAGGTACTTTTTTGGATCAAATCTCTTCGGGAACTGTGATCACGAGTCGATATTTTATCGGAGAAGCAGAATCGATTTCGGCACCGCGTTCTGTGCGAGTTATTCCTGTAGACATCTACGACTACAGCCAGGAAATCCAGCTAGTGGGGAGTTTGCCCAAAGACAGTTATTTGGGTCTCGTTAGCCTGAGTCCGGGAATGCTACGATCGACCGAAGTCATCATCCACAGCATCCGGGGAGAGGATTTGCTGGTGATGACGGCCTTGGTGTCAGACGAGTACAAGATTAACTCGATCGTGCGATCGGCTAGAACAATTTTTTGCGACCAACCGAGTTTTGCTACAGTAAAAGCTGCCATCAATGCGGCTAGAGAAGATATTATTCGTCCCCCGCAACTGATATGCTCCGAAAATTACATCGGATCTAAGTCGATTAATTTGCTCAAGCGCGAGTTGGGCTTGGGGTAAGTCAGTTGACAGTTGACAGTTGACAGTTGACAGTTGACAGTTGACAGTTGACAGTTGACAGTTGACAGTTGACAGTTGA
>NZ_JAUBPI010000001.1:19891-216693 GCF_036700645.1 Microcoleus sp. S36b_A4
CAGTTGACAGTTGACAGTTGACAGTTGACAGTTGACAGTTGACAGTTGACAGTTGACAGTTGACAGTTGACAGTTGATAGTTGTTGTTCTAATTTCCAATAACCAATTCTCAATTCTCGATTACCAATAACCAATTACCATTACCAATTACCAATTATCCATGACAATTGAAATCCAACCTTCAATTAATGTTAAAACCGCGATCGAAAGTCGCCGCGCCGCCCGAAGCTTCAAACCAGATCCGATTCCCCCAGCCATATTGGCAGAGATTTTGCGGTTGGGAGTGCGATCGCCCTCTGGTTACAATTTGCAGCCTTGGCGGTTTATCGTACTTCAAGACCCCGCCAGCAAACAAAAATTAAAAGCTTGCGCCTTCGATCAGCGCCAAGTGGTAGAAGCCCCAACAGTATTAATTTGCTGTGGCGATCGACGCGCCGCCGGCCCCGAAAATACCGAAGCCGTCATCGAATTGGGCAAAGCAGCAGGCGCAATGAATGACAATTTAGCCGGTTATATGCGACAAGCAATCCCGCAATTGTTCGAGAACCGTCCCTGCTTCGATTCCCTAGAAACTTGGACAAACAGACATACAATGCTCGCAGTAGCTCACTTAATGATTGCAGCTAAAAGTTTTGGGCTAGACAGTTGTCCGATGGAAGGTTTTGTCAGCGCTAAGGTGAAAGAAGCCTTTCAAATTCCAGAAGAAGTAGATGTTTGCTGTTTGCTGCCGCTTGGTTATGCAGCAGAACCTTTCAAACAATATGGCGGACGTTTTGACGTGACTCAAGTTTATTACAGCGAAAGTTATGGGCAGGCATTGCAAATTGAGATTTGAGAGTTAAGATTTTGAGAGTTAAGATTTGAGAGCTGAGAGTTGAAGGAGTCGGTACAAGTTCAAACCAATCGGAAATACCGACGATTTCGCAATCCGAAATCTAAAATCTAAAATCTAAAATTTCAAGTGGTGAGATCAGACAGAGGAGAAAATATGACAGTAGCAACGCGACAAAGCAACGCACAAATTCTAGAAGTAAAATTGCAGCAACACTTGCAAGCAGCCGGATTTAAAAACTTACCGCTTTATATTAGTTGTGATTTTCGAGATGAATCTTTAACGGTTGTGGGAGAACACCCGCGCAGTTTAGTTCTCAAAGCCAAACCGACTTTTGCGGTGCTAGAAGCAGCAATTCTTGAAATAGAACCAGAATCTATTCAACAGATTGGACTTTGCCTAAAAATTACCGGGCAAAAACAGCCTTATGCTTTCCATTCTTTTACCATGCACAACCCTGTTTTGTCAAAATCAAAAACAGTGAAGTTGTTCAAAAAAAGCGAGAATATACCCGCAGAAGAAACCGGGATAGTCTTAACAGAAAATGTTGCCGAGACGGCGGATCTAGAGGAGGAGATACCGTTAGAAACAGATGGGAAAGATACGTGGGATGAAGAATATTTCCCCAATTTGTCTGAGAGTTCCAGCAATTCCGATCCGATCGCCTTTAGGGTAGCTGCAATCCCGGCAGATATTGGAGACAATCCTTTCAATCCGCTGGATATGGAAGCGGTAACAGTTGCCCAAAAACCCAAGCATTCACCGTTTGCGATGCTGGCTGCTGCAGGAATCATCAGTGTCGCCGCGCTAGTTTTGGCAGGCGGTTATTATATGCTGAGCCGACCCTGCGTCATCGGAGGATGTAGTGCTTTAGCTAATGCCAAACAGTTGAGCGAGAATTCGACGAAGACGCTGAAAACGTCAAAAGTTGCCAACAGTCCCCAAGAAGCGCAGCGACAGTTAAAACAGGCGATCGCCCTTTTGGAACCGATTCCCTCATGGTCAATTCATCGCGGTGAAGCTCAAAGCGCCCTGGAAAGCTACCGTTCGCAAAATCAGAATTTAAACTCTGCGATCGATGCAGCGCGCCTCGCACAGTCAGCATCCCAAAAAACCCAAAATCCGCCTTATTCGGCTGAGGACGGGCAGGAAGCGCAAGCTCTGTGGCAAAGTGCGATCGCCGAACTCGGAGAAATCCCCACAGACAGTCCAGTTTATGCTTTTGCTCAGAAAAAAAAGCAGGAATACCGGAAGAATGTAGCAACAGGAAATCGGCAGTTAAGCACAGAGAAAAAAGCGGAAAAAACGCTGCTCGCCGCCAAAAGTAGAGCCCAAATAGCAGAAGCTCGCGAAGCCGTAGCTCAGACAGCCGAGACTTGGGATCAAGTGCAATCAGGTTGGGAAGACTCCCTCGACATCCTATCAGAAATTCCCACGAACACGACATCTTACCAACAAGCTAAACTGCTAGTTCCCAAATACGAAACCAAACTTTCAGAAGCTCGCGAGCGCAAAAATGTCGAAGGAATTTCGGAAAATGCGTATACTCAAGCTGTAACTTTAGCAGCGGAAGCTCAAATTTTTGAGGGCAAAAACGCCTGGTTTAAAGCATCAGAATCCTGGCGAAGAGCTTTGAGTTACGCGGAGCAAGTGCCGGCAGCAACTGCATATTCCCAGAAAGTCCAACCGCTGATCGCTTCCTACAAAACTTCATTGCAGCAAGCAGAAGTAAAGTTGCAGGAAGAAAGGAACCTGCAAAAAGCCCGCACCGATTTAGATAGAACTTGCAAAGGCAACCCCAAGATTTGCGACTATACTGTTAGCAAAGATTTGATTGCTGTGCAGATGACTCCAGGTTACGTGCAGAAACTGCAACAAACCTTCATCCAAGCAAACAACAACAATGCTGTGAAGACTCGCCAAGCTGTAGAAAAGCACGTTCAAACATTGCAAAAAGCTTTGGAGGCGATCGCCGAAAACGCCAAAATCCCGATGCAGGTGTACGATGGCGAAGGCAAGCGAATTGGGAGTCACGAACCGAAGTAAGCTGTTACGGCATTTAATTTTAGTTTTTGGGGCGGGCTAGGAGCAACGCCCCACTCATTGTTTCAAGAAACAGGATTGTTAAAATTAGATGCGCGCCAACAACTTAGAACATCCGAACACACACTACAATTTCGGCAATCAAACTGTATAAAATAATATTAGCAATCAAATGCTAGAAAAGGTCAAACTTCATAACTTCAAAAGTCATCAAGATACAGAACTTAATTTTGATAATTCACGCCTACACGCACTCGTAGGACAAAACAGTTCTGGTAAAACATCAGTGTTGCAAGCATTGCATTATCTCAGTCGGCTTGCTAATTCATCATTTGACAAGATTTTCCAGCATGATAAAGAGCCTCAATTTATTACAAGAATTGGGCAAGAGAATATGTCTGTTACTGCAAGTGGTTTTGGGGAAAACCCAGAGCAAAATAATTGGGAAGCTTCCTATGAGTGGAGACGAAACGTTAATCATAGGTGGGAGTTTACAGCATTATGGAATGCCGATAAAAACCAGGAATATAGGAAAGTAATGTCTGAAACTTCCTTAATGACTACGGAAGAGCCAATTCAGCAATCTTTGAGAAACGCAGTTCACCTTAAGCTAGTAGCTACTAACCTTGCTAAAGCAGCTTACAGTGATGCAATTACACCGCGAGTTGAGTTCGATGGTTCCGGGTTAGCACCTACCTTAGACTATCTTCGTGACGAAGCTCCAGATAAATTTCAATCTTTACAGAAAATGTTGAAACGGATTGTACCAGGCGTACGCGAGGTAGGGGTAAGGCGAGCTAAAGTTATGGTCAATCGCCAACGCTTAATCGAAGTCGATGGCAAATCTATCTCCTACGAAGAAAGTCAGGAAATGGCAGGGCAAGAAGTTGTCCTAGATATGAATACTGGTAAGCGTATTCCAGCCCATGCCATTAGCGAAGGAACAATGCTCGCTCTCGGATTACTGACTGTTTTGATGAATCCCAATCAACCTAATTTAGTCTTACTAGATGATATTGAGCAGGGACTCCATCCCAAAGCGCAACGAGAATTGATCGCTGTTTTTAAGGAAATTATTCAAGCCAACCCCAATCTGCAAATTATTTTTTCGACTCATTCTCCCTATATTGTGGATGAACTTACGCCTTCTCAAGTTCATGTATTAAGTAACAACTATTCAGGTGTGACTCGTTGCAAACGATTGGATGAACATCCTGATGTAGAATGGGCAAAACAAACTTTAACCACCGGAGAATTCTGGGATGCGGAGGGAGAAGATTGGGTGGTTGCAGGAGAAATAAATGATTGATGAGTTTGTGGTGATTGTAGAAAGTAGCGCAGATGCACGAACCGCTACTAAATTAGCTGAGCGCCTTTTTGTGGATAAAATTGATTGGTTAGAGCATGAGACCCTGCAACACCACTTTCAATGGAGTGGTTTAGAAGCTGGTACAGAGAATTCTTGCTGGAAAAATATCGATGATATAACTAAACGTCTTTCCGATAAATTTAAATTTCCCACCATCAGATCAAATGGAAAGTTTAAAACTGATGGTCAATCAGCTTATAAAATTATGAAGTTAATCAGCTTTCTACAATACAAACAAAAGAGAGATATTAAAGCCGTTATTTTTATGCGTGATTTAGACAATCAACCTCAGCGAAGAGAACATATCGAGCAAGCACGTTTAGAACAGATCGATCAACAACCTAAATTAGCAATTATTATTGGTACACCCGACAGAATGCGGGAAGCCTGGGTTTTGAATGGGTTTGTTCCATCTAATCAAGAGGAAAAACAAATTCTTCAAGAGATAACGACCGAATTGACGTTTAATCCTTGCGAGGAGTCACACAGACTACGCTCTAACTCATTGACAGAACCCGATCGCATTAGAAATCCTAAAGTTGTTGTCGAAAAGCTAACAGGTGGCAGAATGGAGCGCGAACAACAGTGCTGGGAAGACACGCCTCTGGAATTTCTACGAAAAAAAGGTGTTCATACAGGCTTAACAGCCTATATTGATGAAATCGAGGAACGATTAATTCCCATCATTTTATCTGACTAAAAAAGTAATTCACGATTTACGCATCACCTCTATATTGCCGGTTTGCACTGCGCGCCTTACCGCTATCAGTAGCGAGTAAAATCACTTATTGCATAAGTCCTGTTCATTCAAAACTAATCGGTATCCCCAGCAGTTTTATCCGCAGTCAATCCAGCTTGAAAAACTTGTTTCGCCGTCAAATTCAACTCAGGAAAAGTTGGCGACTCAATCCTATCATTTCCCCGAAACAAACTCACCTCATACTCGCCATCAACCAACTGATAAACCGATATCGTTGGTTGCTTGGGATTACCGATAAACCTGCGGCCGCCCAAACCGAGATAATCCACAATCCAGTATTCAGGAATCCCGATTAGTTCGTATTCCCCTACTTTTTTGATGTAGTCATCTTGCCAATTCGTGCTAACTACTTCAATAACCAGCGGAATTGATGCGCCTTGAGTCACGGTTGAGAATTTTTTCCACATAGGTTCTGACGCTAAGTTGGGGCGATTTAATATCGGAATATCGGGCGAATAAGCTGATTCGTTTTCCACTGGCTTAACTAATGCTTGTTTGGGGATGAAGTACGGAAGTTTTACCTTTCTAAACTCAGCAGTTAACTCGGAGGCTAAAAAACCAATAACTTCTTCATGGTCTCCTAATGGCTGTGACATTTCAACAATCTCTCCTTTGTGCAGTTCATAACGTGCATTTTCGGGCTTCCATTCCGCAAATTCTTCAAAAGTTAGTGTTTTAGTTGCTGTTTGAATCATGGTTATTCTCCTTAGTGATTGATGACTAGGGCGGGCTATTCGGATCACCCCACAAGATAACTCACTCTGTGTGGAACAGGCCGGAAAACCTGTTCAATAAAATAAGGCTAAATGCAAGTTCCTACCTACATTATATTACCAATTATCAATGCCCAATTCCCATGCCCAATGCCCAATGCCCAATGCCCAATGCCCAATGCCCAATTACCATTTTATCAATTGTGCATCTTGATTGAAAAACTTCCGGGACAATCCCTCAGTCAACAGCAGAGTTGCGATTACAGTTGCCAGCGCTAACACAAACATAATCAAAATCTGGTAAGATGCTGCATCGAGAGGACTGACACCGCTCAGCATTTGACCAGTCATCATTCCGGGTAAAGTTACTATTCCTACGACTGTCATTGTATTTAAGAGTGGGATTAATCCAGCTTTGATCGCATCTTTGCGGTACTGCTTTACTGCTTGCTGCGGCGTCGAACCTAAACTTAAATGGGTTTCTATTTCTAACTGGCTGCTATTAACTGTACTGACAAGTCTTTCGCCCGCGATCGCCCCGGAGTTCATGGCATTGCCCAAAATCATACCCGCTAAAGGAATCAGGTATTGCGGTTCGTACCAAGGGTCAGGCTGCAAAATTAGCAAGTTTGTATAGGCGAGAGTCAAGGCCGTACTTATCAAAATTGAACCCCAAACTAAGGGCAGTAAGTTCTTGATTTTTTTGCTGATGCGGTTACTGGCAACCATGCTAGCTGTTGTCAGCATGATTGCTAAAACTGCTAAAACCAGCCAAGGATTTTTCCCCTCCGGGTCAAATATAACTTCGAGCACGTACCCGACTAAGATTAGCTGGATCAGGGTGCGCCCCGCGGCGATCGCGATCGCCCCCTCCAGCCCCAATCCCTGCCACGCCGAAAGCCCGATCGCGATCGCCACCATCCCCAAAGCCCAACCCAAATCTGTCAAATCTAGCAGAATTAACACCGGCCCACCCTTTAGATAACGTGATTGTTTGCCTGTCCAAATATAAGATATTGCAATAAAGGTTTCTGAGAAACAGTTTTGCTGCAAGAATTTGCTTTGATAATGCTTGAAATTTATGGTGTGAAGAGTGAATAATGTTCCCCCCCTCGACTTAACCCGCCAATACGCGCAGATTGGCGACGAGATAACCGCTGCAGTGCAAAAAGTGCTTGCCTCTGGCGGCTACGTAGGCGGCCCAGCCGTAAAGAGTTTTGAACGAGAGTTCGCCGACTACATCGGCGTTTCCGAGTGCGTTGGCTGCAACTCCGGCACCGATGCGCTGATTTTGGCTTTGCGTGCTCTCAAAATTGGCCCCGGCGATGAAGTGATTACCACTCCTTTTACCTTTTTTGCTTCCGCTGAGACAATTAGCGCTGTCGGCGCCACTCCAGTATTTGTCGATATTGACAGCGAAACTTTTAATCTGGATGTCGAGCTCCTCGAAGCGGCAATTACCGACAAAACCAAGGCAATTATGCCCGTCCACATCTTCGGCCAACCGGTAGACATGACTCGGCTGATGGAAATTGCGACTCGGCACAATTTAGCCGTAATTGAAGATTGCGCCCAATCTGTCGGGGCCGAGTGGCAGTCTCGAAAAGTCGGCAGCATTGGTCATGTCGGCTGCTTTAGTTTTTATCCAACCAAAAACTTAGGCGCTTGCGGTGACGGTGGCGCGGTGACGACAAATGATCCTGCCCTGGCAGCTTCGATGCGAGTGCTCAAAGAACACGGACAGTCTTCTAGGTATTTCTACGAAGAAATCGGCTACAACAGCCGTTTAGATGCCCTGCAAGCGGTGATTCTCAGCATTAAATTGCGGTATCTAGACAGTTGGAACGTCCAGCGACGTTCGATCGCCACACTTTACAGCGAATTTCTCTCCCGCGTGCCCGGAGTTGCCGTCCCCAAAGAATTGCCGTTCGCAAAAGGAGTTTGGAATCAATACACGATCCGGCTGACAAGTCCAGAAGACGCGCAAAATCCCTCTGGCGATTTTCGAGATTGGATGCGGGCTCAGTTGCAGGAAGCTGGCATCGGTTCGATGGTTTACTATCCGTTACCTTTGCACCTGCAACCTGTTTACAAATCTTTGGGTTATCAAGCAGGTCAGTTGCCAAAGGCTGAGCAAGTTTGTCGCGAAGTCTTGTCTTTGCCGATGTTTCCGGAACTGTCGAGGGATCAACAAGAGCGGACGATTTATGGGCTGAAAGATTGCTTGGCAAAAGCCGATCGCATCCGGTAGCTGTGGCGCGATGGCATCAGCGAGGGAAATGCAGGAGGAGAAAAGAATTGCAGGGTTGCAGTGGTGGGAGAATGTGCAGCGGTCAGTCGATTTTAGATTTTAGATTTTAGATTTTAGATTTACCCCACAGATAAATCTGGGATCTTGAACTTTGGTCTAAAATTTTTATCTTTCCACGACTTAAGTACGTGGCACGGTATCCGTTTTTGGGCTGGGTCAGGGAGAGCTGTTAAGTATTTTGACCGATCACTTGTACTTTTATGTACTATATTTAATGAAAAGAAACAAATTTAGGCTAGCAATCCGCCTCGAACGGGTGCATTTTCCGCTCGCCTAAACCTTGCAATGCGATCGGTCAATGATGAAGAAGGAAGAAGGAAGAGGGAAGAGGGAAGAACGAAGAAGGAAGAACCAAGAACGAAAACTAAATAATATTTGAACTTTCGACTTCCCATTCCCGATGCCTGATAACTAATGCCCGATGCCCGATGGCCGATGCCCAATTCTCAATTTAACCTGTAATTTTCAGAAGATAAGGGGAAAATAAACGAGTGCCTCAGTATCAATTCACTCAGGCTAGACGCTACGATCCACAAGCGATCGCTCAGTATTACCGCAACCGTCCTTGGAAAGCAATTTGGCGCGCAATTACCGTTATTTGGTCTTTTGCAGGCTTTGTGCTGGGGATGCTGTGGGACAGTTGGCAGCACGAAGTCGCAGCACACCAGCCGGAACGGGCCGCCCACCTGCGACAAATACTCACTCGCTTGGGCCCCACTTTCATTAAAGTCGGTCAAGCCCTTTCTACCAGACCGGATTTGATCCGCAAAGACTTTCTCGAAGAATTGATCAAACTTCAGGATCAATTGCCGCCGTTTGACTCGGTGCGCGCTTTCGAGATTATTGAAGCGGAACTCGATCGCAAAATTAGCGAAACCTACAGCGAAATCTCCCCCGAACCTGTCGCCGCGGCAAGTCTTGGTCAAGTCTACCGAGCTCGCCTCCTCACCGGGGAAACAGTAGCCGTCAAGGTTCAGCGACCGAATTTGCTGCCAGTCTTGAGCCTTGACCTTTACTTAATGCGCTGGGCCGCTGGATGGTTGGGCCCGTTGCTGCCGCTGAATCTCGGTCACGACCTTTGTTTAATAGTCGATGAATTCGGTATCAAGTTGTTCGAGGAAATTGATTATATCAATGAAGGACGCAACGCCGAGAAATTTGCGACAAATTTTGCCGACGACCCGACAGTAAAAGTTCCGAGCATTTACTGGCGTTATACTTCAAATTGCGTTCTGACTCTTGAATGGATTGACGGCATCAAGCTGACAGATATGGCAAGTGTTAAAGCCGCAGGTTTGGATACCGATAGTTTAATTGAAGTCGGAGTCCGCAGCGGTTTGCGACAGTTGCTGGAACATGGATTTTTTCATGCTGACCCCCATCCGGGAAATCTGTTTGCCTTAGCGGACGGCCGCATGGCTTACATTGATTTTGGGATGATGGATCAGATGGAAGAAATAACTAAAGAAACTTTGGTTGATTCTGTCGTTCATTTGATCAACAAAGATTACTTACAATTAGCCAAGGATTTTGTCAAACTTGGCTTTTTGACGCCAGATACAGATATTATGCCGATCGTCCCGGCGTTGGAATCTGTACTGGGTGATATCGTCGGCGAAAATGTGTCAGATTTTAACTTCAAGACGATTACAGACCAGTTTTCGGAGTTGATGTACGATTATCCTTTCCGGGTGCCGGCGAAATTTGCCTTAATTATTCGCTCTCTGGTGACAGAAGAAGGTTTGGCCCTGACGCTGAATCCGAATTTCAAGATAGTCGAGGTGGCGTATCCTTATGTAGCGCGGCGTTTGTTGAACGGAGAATCTCCGGCACTGCGGCGGCGTCTGATTGAGGTATTATTCAAAGATGGCAAATTCCAGTGGAACAGGTTAGAGGACATGATCGCGATCGCCCGATCGGATCGTAGTTTCGACTTGCTCCCCACCGCCCAACTAGGCTTGCAATTTTTGCTGTCAGAGGAAGGGTCGTTTTTGAGACGCCAGCTAATGTTAGCTTTGATTGAGGACGATCGAATTCACACCGAAGAAGTTCGCAGCCTGTGGAACTTAGTCAAGGAAGATTTGCAGCCCAGTCGCCTGTTCAACGTTGCTCTAGGCGCTTTGACGGAGTTTTCCACAGCAGGAGCAGCCGCGCTAACTCGATTTTAGTCATTAGTCATTGGTCATTAGTCATTAGTCATTGGTTATTTGTTGGTTGTTAGTTGTTGGTTCTAATAACTAATTCCCCATACCCAATGCCCAATGCCCAATGCCCCATGCCCCATGCCCAATTCCCCATTCCCCCTTCCCCCTTCCCCCAATTAAGGAATTATTCGTGTATTATTTTCCAGAACCTCCCTATTTTTTTATGTCGGCTGGATTACTAGCAGGTATGGCTTCCGGCGTAGCATTTGAAGCAACTCTCAAACAATCCGTACAACAGTGGTCTAAAAATCGTTCTACTCGCACCTTGGCTAACCTGCCAAGGCTGCAATTGGTCATACCTTTTCTGGGAATGGCTGGCGGTATTTGCGTATTTTTAGCTTCTGGAATGGAGATTTTTGGCTTCCCAAAACTACTTTGTTATGCCCTAGCTTTGCCGCTGACGGTACTCACGGGCTGGCTAGTTTGGACTCAGCTAGGTAAGCTTTTGATCGAGTTAGAACGCGGAGGTTCCCAAGCGCTGGATTTAGATTCTTTTGAACAATGAAAGCTAACTATCAACCTCTTTTGTGAGAAGCAAGGGGGTTGATAAGCTGTTACACATTTAAACCATTAACGATCCAGGTAAGGTGCGTCAGCTCGAACACTTACTATACTTGGGAAACGCTTATTTACGCTCCGCACCCTACTATCCTCTTTTAAATGCCGAACAGCTTAGTTATCTAGGATTATCCTAATTTGATGCTTTTTGAACCGCAGAGAACGCAGAGGAAGAGAAAGAAGAAGATGATAGCTTAGGCAATAATTTGTGTATTTTTTTTACAATCTAAAATCTAAAATCTAAAATCGAATGAGTATTTTAATTGTTACGGGTGCGGCGGGATTTATTGGATCTAACTTAGTAGAAACTCTTTTAAATCGAGGGGAGACGGTGATCGGTGTTGATGAGTTCAACGATTATTACGATCCGGATCTCAAGCGCAAAAATATTGCACGATTTGAAAAGTATCCGGGTTTTGAATTGGTGGAGGGCGATATTGTGTCTCTAAATTGGCGATCGCTTTTATCCGATGCTAAGGTAATATTTCATCAGGCGGCGCAAGCAGGAGTTCGTGCTAGCTGGGGCGACGGTTTTCGCAGCTACACCGAACGCAATATTAACAGCACTCAAGTATTGTTAGAAGCGGCAAAAGATGCGCCCAGATTGAAAAAGTTTGTCTATGCTTCTTCTTCTTCAATTTACGGCAATGCTGAATCTTTTCCCACGAATGAAAACGCTTGTCCCCAGCCAGTTTCTCCCTACGGAATTACGAAATTAGCTGGTGAACGTTTGTGCGGGCTTTATTACAAAAATTTTGGTCTTCCGACTACTTCGCTGCGCTATTTTACCGTTTACGGGCCCAGACAGCGCCCCGATATGGCTTTTCACAAGTTTTTTAAGTCGATTTTGTTTGACGAGGCGATTTCAATTTTCGGCGACGGATTGCAAACGCGGGATTTTACGTTTATCAGCGATTGCGTGGCGGCGAATTTAGCGGCGGCTGAGGTTGCGGAAGCTGCGGGGGAAGTTTTTAATATTGGTGGGGGAAGTCGGGTAGTTTTAAAAGAAGTTATTGATACAATACAAAGGATTGTCGATCGACCTATTCGGATAGATTTTACCGAAGCTGCGAGGGGAGACGCGCGGCACACTAGCGCGGATGTGTCTAAAGCCCAGAAAATCTTAGGTTATCAGCCACAGGTTGCTTTAGAAGAAGGATTAAGGCGCGAATGGGAGTGGATTCAGTCTGTGTACAGTTAGAGTACAGTTAGATGCTATCTATCCCAGAAATTCCGCAACTTAAATTGAACATTGTTAATTTTTTGAATTACCGAACTTTTGAGATTTTTCTGCAATCCAAATGCTGCGATTATACCATTAATTTTTATAAAAAATCGCATTTTTTGTGATTAGTAATGGCTTCGATAATTTTATTCAAAACTTTTTTAGAATCAGTCATTGTACTTAGCCAATAACTGCCTGAATGTAGCCGATGATAATAACTTAAATTACTCACCGCATACAAGCTGCCGCCACTTTTCAACCACAAATAATTAAAAGCGGCGACATCGGAAGCTTGCACGCAAATATCTTGATTATCCTCGGCACAATCCAGGTATTTCTGTACATTGACGAAGTAGTTGCCATCATTAATAAAATTGCGAAATAATTTAGGATTGGGATTATTTAGAATTAATTCTCGTGCTTTTTCAATATTGATTTCTGTCTCAGAATATAATTTAAAATTAAAGTAGGGATTGGCGGATGTCGGACAGTAAATTAGCTGAGGATTCCATGCAGTTATGTGGTAGAGTCTATCGACATAAGTTTCGCTCAAGGCATTGTCAGAGTCAAGAATAATTGCCCACTCATTTTTGCAGTGGGAAATCGCCATAATTTTGCTTTTATACGCACCAAAATTTTGCTCACCTCTGCGGATAGAAATCTTAGGTGACAAGTTTGCTATATTTGCTTGCATCCTAAAAAACTCTTCGGGGGAGGAAGCATCATCGTAAATAATAATATCATCAATGCGATCGTCATACAAAGCATTGCACAATGCACCTACAACCAAACTAGAACGGTTAAAATGGGTAATAGCTAGAGATATTTTACTTCTGTTAGCCACAGACAAACGCCGAATTGAAATTAAGCGAACGCCTAGAAGGCTTGTCCGCAAGTCCATCATAATTTTGTAATACTGTTGGTAAACTTTATTTTTGAGTTGTAAACTGCGAATTTTTCTGCCAGCTTTTCGCAAAATATTCATTTCTGTATTTGCCAATCTATACCTAAAGTTGATATTTTTTTGCCTGACAAAGGTTTTGGCATTTCTGTATCCGCGCACTAGCAAACTTGGGGATTTGAGTTTGGGGCATTTTTCCGGCGACTTCAAATAGCGGTAGTGCAGAAATACATCTCGGTAGGGAATTTCAACATCTTCACCAGCACACAATTGATTAATTTTTGCAGCCGAAATACTCATGTAATGCAAATAAGTAAGCCGCCGTCCTTTATCATATAAAACATTATCTATCACATCAAATTGAGAAGACCAATGATTTCCCGTTACCTGTTCGGGTTGAGCATATGCAAAGTTGTAAAAAGATATTTTGCTGCGGGCGAGTAAATAGTTAAGTAAAGATTGGTCAGCGCCCCGTAAAGACATAATTTCTGCTTCTCCTGATGTTAAATTTTCTAAAAGTTGAGAGCAATTATTTCGATTAAAAACCCCAGCTTTTGACGCAAACCAACCCGCACAAAAAGTATGAGATTGCAGTTGGTCAATATTTAAAATTTGAGGTAATTTTGGGGAGAAAAAATCAAATATATAATTGAGATCGGATTTGTATTGAAAATCGTTTGCTACCCAATCAAAATCATCGAGTTTTTGATAAATGTAATCGAGATAACCCATTAACAGAGTGTCTGCGTCAAAATAGATAAATTTATCAAAAGGGCCGTCGAAACAACATAATTTTCGGTGCATCTCCAAACATTGAACAGGTTTCAACCCTTGAGATTTCCATACTTTTTGAGCTTTGGCATGAGTTTTCCAAGCTTGAGTTGCAAAGTCTTCCCAGAAATGAATTGAATCGGTGTTGTCAAAGAGGGTGACATTAGGACGAATTGCAATTTCTCCTCGCACTTTTTTCAGTCTATCATCATAGGGAATGATACAAACGGGAATATCTTTTGCCCCATTGACTTCGATACTGTTTAACAAAGCGACTAAGTGGTCAAAAACCACATCGTTTCCTAGAATATAAATACCATTTGTCATGATTTTTAAGTTTTTTAAATACTTTACCAAATATTCCGCTAGGGTGTGTTGGGCACTGGGGGATTATCTCGGCTTTATCGAATTTATCGAATATCAAAACAGCGCCCAATGCACCGAAATTCTCGCCCAAGTTGCCTGGGTTCCTGGCAGATATCTCAGCTTTATCAAATATTATAACAGCGCCCAACACACCATACAATATCGCATATTATAACAGCACTCAACACACCATGCAAAGAGCGAAATATTTTTTGCACTAAATTTGGTGGTTCCTCATTGAGATAACGATAATGTTTCCACAGTTTCCAATAAGGACTACCGGATTTAATTGGTATTCCCGCCCAGTGAATATATTTTAACCTTTTGCCTTTGTCATAAAGAACATAATCTATTTCTTGAAAATGCTTGGAACCAGCCCAGCTTCCCGGTTCAGTTGCTGATTTTTTAACAAGATTGCAGCGCTTGGTAATCAGCTTAAGAATGATATAATTTAGTATAGGTTGGTCTGTGACATTTTGAGTAAAGTCAAAATATTCTCGATGCTGCGAACATTCTCGCAAAATCTCATACATTTGTGATTCTGTAATAGTTCCTTTTCTGGATGCCCAAAAACCGCTGTTGAATACATCTTGAAGCTGGGAGTCGGTAAAGATATTCTGTTGTTGTACAGCAGGTGAAAATACATTTCGCAGTTTTTCGCTGAGGTGGTGGTAGTCGCAGCAAAAAAAGTCTACTTCTGATAGTTTGTTTAAGTTGGCTGCGATGTCTTCAAAGACAATGATATCGGTATCGATGTACAGAAATTCGTCAAGGGGGCCAAACCAGGCGGCGAGTTTCCGCATTTTGTTAGGAAGGGCTAAAAAGTTGCGATCGAACATTTGGCCAATTTCTCTGGTAAACTGTTCCACAAACTCCAGATTTGGGAACAATCGCACCCCGTGGAGACTGCTGAGGGCGGCTGCGACTTGCAGATAATTGTCGTCGAAGGGAACCAGAAAAACAGGTACTTGACAATTGTACAGACGTATGCTATTTAAAAGGGCGATCGCACTTTCGATCACCTTATCATTCGCAACAATATAAATACCGCGACTCATACATTTATCCTCAACCTTCTCAATACCCTTTTTAACAAATTCGGCCCAGAAACCTCAGTATAAGACTTTGGCGCTTGGGCAAAAATCGGACGCTTTTCCGGTTCGCGGAGATAGCGGTAATGCAGGAACAAATCGCGATAGGGAAACTCAATATTTTCGCCCGCACAAACTCTCCGAATTACATCCGGCGGCACGCCAATATAATGAATGTAAGTAAGTCGGTTTCCCTTGTCGTACAAAATCCGATTTTGCTCTTCAAAATGTTTGGAAGTGACGCTGCACCCGGTTTTTTCGCCATCCGGGAGGCTGTAAGCAAAATTATAGCTATTCATCCCCGTTTTCATCACCATATAATTGAGCAAAGGCTGTTCTCCCGCACCTTCATAGAGAATTTCCGCCTCGCCCGATTGCAGTTGAGATAACAGCCATTCCCTAGTATCTTGCTCAAACAATCCTTGCTTGCTGGCGTAAAATCCCGAACAAAATATTTCCGAGTCTATCCGATTTTTTTCAAAAACTTCGAGGAGTTTTGGTGACTGAATATTGTATACTTTAGTTTGGTCGCAAAATTGAAAATCATAAACCACAAAATCCGATTCCTCTAACTTCTGAAAAACCGCATCAAGGGAATTCATCACTAAAGTATCCGCATCCATATAGATAAAATTTTCAAACGGGCCGTCGAAAGCGCAAAAGCGTCGGTGTGCGCCGTAAAGCCGGAATTTTTTGCGATTCAAACGCTCTGGTGCGGCTGCTTGCATGAATTCATCCCATCGCTGGATTGATGCGCTATCTTCATAAATAAAGACGTTGGGACGGTTAACAATTTCAGCTTTGATTTGCTCTATTTGGTCGTCGAACGGATAAATACAGACGGGAATATGGGAGCCTAAGATAACTTCAATACTGTTGAGCAAGGCAATTAGTTGGTCGTAAACTGTATCGTTGGCTAGCGTGCAAATTCCATTCATATCTATAGTCTCGCGAAGGCGGACTTTGTTTGTGTCATTGCGGTTTCAACCGCCGAATCATTTAAAGGGTAAAAAAGAGTCATCGGGGGAAAACTAAGACGAGGGAGAAAGCGACGCCATCGCTACGCGAAAACCCCCAACACTAGACCTATCGCCCGCCGAGGAAGCGCCGCGAGAGGCAGAACGGCAACCGATACACTCACTGACCCAGCAACCGCCACGGAGCACCCGGTAATCATCTTTGCCAGTTTCCCAGGAACTTCCGTCAGTTGGTGCGCCGTTATAGTCTTGGTTCCACCTATCGCTGCACCACTCCGAAACATTGCCGTGCATATCGTACAATCCAAACGGATTCGGAGGAAAACTCCCTACATCTGTTGTTTCTTTGCGATAAAGTCCTCCGGGTGTATATCCGCAGGGGTCGCTTGCGTCATAGTTGGCTATTTCCGTGGTAATGTATTCCCCAAAATGAAATGCGGTTGTTGTATCGGCACGACAGGCGTATTCCCATTCTGCTTCACTCAGAAGGCGATATTTTCTCTCGGTTTTTTCCGACAGTTTGCCACAGAATTCGACGGCATCATCCCACGATACAAATTCAACAGGACGTTTTTCACCTTTGAACTTCGATGGATTATTTCCCATTACTGCTTGCCACTGTGCTTGGGTGATAGGATATTTGGCTGCATAAAAAGCGGGTATTGTGACTCGATGCTGCGGACCTATGTAATAATATTGTCCTGTTTCGCTGCTGGGGAAACCCATCATAAATGTGCCGCCGGGAATCGATACCATTTCCAGTACAATTTCGTTCCCTAAGTCTTCGGGGAAGAAGTGAGCTGAATGACGGTGGCGACTGTTTTCTTGTGGTTCAAAATTTACTGTTATCACATCAAACTCAAAGGTAGGCAAATAGTTTTGTAGTTGATTTTGGTTTTCTGTCATGGCGCTATTTCCTAAGATGCAAAGTTAGACAGCCAATTGAGCAAGTTTAATTCGTGGAGAATGATTTGTCTAGCTTCGGCAATTTTCTCCCTCGCTTCATGCCAATAATCCACATTAGCCACAACTTCTTTAATAAATTCTACTCCTTTCTCATCCAAACTCGGCAGCCTCAGAAAACTTCCCGCCGGCAACAATTTATCCGCCGCCGAACCGCCGTAATAAATTGGCAAACACCAAGCTAACAAAGCATCCCAAAGCTTCTCGCTGACATACCAATCGTTTTCTGCATAATTTTCAATAGCTAAGTTGTAATAGTATGGTGCGACGGCGTGCCATTTATTGTTGACATTCCCGTTTCCGCGCGCCCAATTTGGCAAGTTTCGCCCGTAAAGGTCAAAATCCAATTCTTGTAATTGCAGCAATTTGATAAAGTCTAATCTCTGGCGGTGATTGGCGCTGCGGCTAACACCTGAAGTTATCCAAGAACAGGGTTTAGTTTTAGCTGGTGGCGGCATTTCATCTAGTTCTCGAAACGAGTTGCTGTGATACCAAATCGCGGGCATATAATTGGGTTTTGGTGCGAAGTCGTCGGGGCCGGAAACGTAACTGCAATAAAGTTTTGCTTGTTCGTAGTTGGCTTTGGTAATTTCAATAACTTCTGGTAATGGTGGCTCGCGGATCAGGTAAATTATGCGTTCCTTGGGGACACCGCGCAATTTTTCTCTAATGTCCTTTTCTGGATTTTGGGGGCTTGGACGGCGGATTTTGTCGATCCAGGATTGCTTTTTGGAAGGTTGGGGAAAGTCGAATTGATACATGAGTAAAAAGTCTGGTTCTGGGTGGTTGGCGAGCATTTGAATGTTGCCCCATTTGCCGAAGTTTTGGGGAGTTTGTTGCCACAGCCAGTCGCTTTGGTTCATACCTGGGTATGTGGTAATTGTGCCGATGATTTTTGGGTTCATATCTAATAATAAATCTGGTTTTTGCGTGTGGGCGGGGCGAGTTTATGAGATTATTAATTTTAGGCGTAGATAGTTGGTAAAACCCGCCCCTACGGATTTTTAAATTATCGGATATCGCACTTGCTCATCCACATACCTCAAAATTTTCTCTATCCTATTTTCCCACGAAAACTGCTTGACAAAATCCATCGTTTCTGCATATCCTTCGCTTTTCCTCGGATATTTTGTTAAACAATCTCGAATGCTTTGCGCGAACTGCTGCGGGTTATCCGGTTCGCACCAAGTTGCTGCTATATTTCCCGATTTAAATTCCATTAAAGATGCAATCTCCGTCGCTACAATCGGAGTTCCCGATGCCATGTAATCAAAGAATTTTAAAGGAGATGTGAACGTCGCGGCCTGTGTCAAACAATGAGGGTGAGTCAAAACATCGGCTGCTTGCAGCAAGCTAGCCAGTTGATTTTGAGGGAGGTAGCCGAGAAATTTAATGTTGTTAACTTGCTTGGATTTGGCTAACTGCTGGTAGGCTGTTACTTGGGGTGAATCACCGCCCGCGATCGCAAATTGAACTTGCGGCAATTCCTGAGCCACATCCACCAACATATCCACACCTTTAAACGGGTAAAGTCCGCCCGCATAAACTGCTAAATGCTGTCTGTCATCTGTTAATAACTGCTGTCGCCAATTCTGGGCTGCTTCTATTTGTCTCGCGAGAAACAAAAGGTTAAAACCGTTGTGCAGCGTAATTACTTTTTCCCGTGGCATCCCATTCTTAATCATGCTTTCTCGGACAGTATCGGCAACAGTTACAGCAATTTGAAACAGAGGATTGCAAACGATTTCTGGTTCAAAAATTTTTTCGTCGTGGTGGTGCTGTTCGTAGATAGCGGGAATTCCATTTTTAACTGCTGCTTTGACAAAGTTCCAGTCGCGGGTGTGGACAATTTTAGTGGATTTAAGCAGGTGAATCGGTAAATAGTATTTTGATACTATTGTACTGGAACTCGTCCACTTGCTGTCCCAAAGGTCGATCGGCCACGGCATCGGTAAATCTGCTACTTTTAATTTATCTTGAATATTGTAAATATTGGCAAGTTTGTCATCGGGTTTCCTGGGTTGAAAAGGAAAAAGCAAATCAACCGGATTCAAAGCACTCCAGCCTTTGCGGAGATATACTAAAACTGCTGGTAAACCTAGATTTGCTGCGGCATTTGCAGAATGTGCAACTTGAACTAAGCTCGCTACATTGGGTTGCGGTAAGATATTTCTGGTAAAAAATACATAATATTTGGACATGGTAAGTGGTAGTTAGTAATTGGTAATTAGTAATTGTTGACTGTTGACTGTTGACTAATGATAATGACTGATGACTGATGACTACTGCCAACTGCCAACTGACTACTTTTTGACAGCCTGACGCTTAATAGTATTTTCTATAAATTCTAAAGTAGTGAAAATATTAGCAGCAGAGTGAAATGATTCTCTGATTAACTCGTCTCTTTCTTCGGGAGAGTCTACCATTTCATCTACTAGCATTTTGAGGTAAGCTATCATGGGAGTCAGGCGAGTGCGAATTTCGTAAGAACCTCTAATTAGAGCTTCATCGCGAGCGGTTTCTTCGGCAAATTGCACTGAATACAAGCGAGTGTAGTAACCTCCTTTTGCTAGCAATTCTTCGTGGGAACCCATTTCTACTACTTGTCCGCGATCGATCACGGCGATTTTGTTGGCTTTTTGGACTGTGGAGAGGCGGTGGGCGATGACTAAGGTTGTGCGATCGCAACTCAATTTCTCGATCGCCGCTTGCACGTACCTTTCCGAAACCGTATCCAGCGAACTCGTTGCCTCATCTAAAATTAAGATTTCCGGGTTTTGCAGCAGGGCTCTAGCAATTGAAATTCTCTGACGCTGCCCTCCCGATAAAATCACGCCCCGATCGCCAATTTGAGTATCCAATCCCTCCGGCAACAGTTGGATAAACTCATAAGCATTCGCCCCCTTCGCCGCTTCCACAATTTCTTCCTCAGTCGCTTGGGGTCTAGCATAAGCAATATTTTCGCGCACTGAAGCATTAAACAAAAACGTATCTTGGCTAACAATACCCATCGCTTGTCTCAGACTTTTCAAGTCAAATTCGCGCAAATCCCTGCCATCGATCAAGATATTACCTTCAGTAGGATCGTAAAATCTCGGCAGTAAATCTGCCAAAGTTGACTTGCCAGAACCCGAAGTTCCTACCAAAGCCAAAGTAGTGCCATGAGGTAGAAATAAATCAATTCCTTGCAAAACTAAATTTTTGTGGTTAGGATAACTAAAAGATATTTTATTAAAATGAATTCCCGATCGCAAATGAGTGTAAGGCACAGAACCGTTCAGCATAAATGGCTTGTCCTCGCAGCTCAAAAAATCATTAACCACCTCTACACTAGCCGACGTATTAGCAAATTGACTGCGCCCGCTATTCAACTGTGAAATCAAAGGGATTAATCGAAAGAGTACCAATAAATAGGTTAATAAAATTGTAGCAATAGACTCTATCTCATTCGCAAATATTGTGCGACCTATAAATACAATCAAAATTATAACTATCAAATTAACAACTTCGTTAATTGGGGCGATCGCGGCATAATTTACCTGAGCCTGAAAATCCGCTTGTTCTCGCCTTTGAATTAAATGCTTGATCCGCTGATACTCTCTTTCCTCGTTCCCCGTTGACTTGACCAGCCGAATCCCACTAATCGTTTCCAGTACCCTAACCGAATAATCTTTCGACATTTCAGAAAGCATATGGCCAAAATGCTTGGAACGGTTAATAATATATTGATTTGTCCAAGCAACTAACGACAGTAAAACTGTAGCTGTCACCGTCAGTTTCCACGAGATCGAAAGTAGCAGACCCACAAACACCAAAACAGTGATTGAGGTAGTAAACATTCCGATGGCCGTACCAACTGCACTAGCAGTCCGACCAATCTCTCCGCCCAATCTATTAATTAAATCCCCGACTTTAGTTTTAGAGTAAAAATCTAAATCTACTTCTAATAACAACCGCAAACCTGCTTCTCGCAAATCAAAAGTCAAAGATCGCGTCAGAGAAGTAGCTACTAAAGTATTGATATAACTCGCAACATTTTTTAAAAAAATTGCCAGCACAATCGCCCCGGTCATCAACATTAAACGCTGATTTCCGGGCATTCCCTCAAAGGGATACATCAAAGTTTTAATTAGAGGTGGAGCACCACGGAGCTCGATAGTTTCCTCTAAAAAACTTAAAAGCACTGGTACAATCAGAGTAGTGCTGATACCGTTGAATAAAGCGCCAGAAAAGCCCAGCATCACAGTTAAAAAAATCCTGCCGGGATATCGTCTGGCAAATTTTAGGAGTAGCTTATTGGCAGACATGAAGCATTCCCAGCTAAACAGTACGGCATCTCAAAATATTCTTTAATAACAGCCAGCTTTTCTTCCTCCATTGAGTAGTTTTAAAATAACATTTACATACCTGCGATTATCTCTGAAAGTATCGGTTTCATTGCTTGAATACTATATTTTTTCACACATCTTTCCCGAGCTTTCATTCCTTGTAAATTAGCCGCTGTCAAATTTTGAAATATCCATTGAATTTTTTGTGAAATTTGAGCGGGAGAACTCGGATCGACTAAATAACCCGTTCCCCCTAAAATTGCTGGAATATCCCCCACTCGCGTAGACAAAACAGGCTTAGCCATTGCCATACCATCTGTCAGCTTGAGCGGAAACTGAGCCACGGCTGCGAGAGTTTCTCGCTGAGGAACAACGACAACATGAGCCGCTGCTACAACGGACGGCATCGTCTCCACTGGAAACCTTGGCAGTTTAATAATCCAACGCCCCCATTGTTTCACAAGTTTATCATCATAATCATCATAAGGACTGCCGCCGACGATCGCTAATTTTAAATCCGGCTCATTTAACAGTTCGAGGGCCATCAAAACATCCTCCACGCCTTTATGAGGTCGCGGTGCCCCCGGAAACATCACAACTCTATATCCGGACAAGCCGTAACACTGTCTGCTCAATTCAGGATTGTATTTAGCAGGGTCGAACATTGCAGTATCCTTACCATTAGGCAAATATACACCACCAAAACGCTGTTTTAAAAACTCAGTATCAATGGTGACTGCATCAGCACGGTGAATTAGACTTTCCATCCACTTGAGATAGAGCGGATTATCTGGTTCTCTCAATTGACCGTTGTGTTTAAAAATATCTCGATAAAGTTGTTTAAAAGAGGGACGGTATTTCCATTCATCTCCGCCGTACCAGCTCAGTTCCCAGTCGTCTATATCTAAAATTATAAAGTGGCGATTCGCCAGTTTTTTTAGCAGTGATAGCCCAAAGCTTGTAGGCTTAGGTTTGACTGCGTAAATAATATCCCCATCTATTTTTTTCCAAAGTTTTTGAGCATCCATCAAAAACCCCGGATAATTTTTACCCGGTATCGCACATACCGGGATGTCTCTGGGAGGAGTAGCGTACAATTCCTTGCCAAACTGAAATCCAACAACTTCTACATCACATTTAAGCTCTATCAAGACTTGAGCTAATAAAAAAGCACGAATTGCACCTCCTCCTGACAAATCGCTCACTACTAATGAAACTTTCACTGAGTATTTTGTTTAAAACATTTTTTTAATTTTCCTGCTTAACCGAGCTTTTGTCAAGGCGATTCGGACTCACGCACTCCCGACCACAGCAACCAGGTTTTTAACCAGGGCAAAGGGCAGCAACGAAGTATTTTAGTAAAAAAACAGAATAATGAACCCAAGACTGTTATTCCAGCCAGCAATAATTCTTCTAGGTAAATTTTCGGATATGTTGAGGCTAATTTTTTTAATTTGGGGCTGCATTTTGTTGTTTTTGATGCAGTTTGCCAACAAACTTTAATTATTTTAAACGCCAGGGATTGTTAAGTTGATTTGGTAAAAATATTTTAGCTGTGCGATCGACTATTCTAGTAAAGAGCGATCGCGTCACGTTCTTCGCGTACTGAGGGCGGTAAGGATAAGTGCAGTGCATTACTTTAATCGGTTTGTCGATCGTATAAACATCTTTCCACTTATCCAAGTAGTTGTAAACGGGGGACAAAATTGTCATTTTCGGTTTCACCGATTCAACAGCAGCCGCAAAAGCGCCTTGGTCTTTCAAGAGTAGCACATTTTGATGCGCCACTACCATATCGAAATATTTCTTAAAATGTATAAACAATTCCTGAGTTTTACTGCTTTTCGTAAAAGCGATAAATCCGCCATTGTATTGAATGCTATTTGCATTTAGCGGCAACCCGACAGACTGCAAAGTTGACAGAATATCCTGCTTAACTCTTAATAAATTTGCCGCTTTAGCAATCGCAGGCTGCACATCTTCCGTCACCAACAAATCTACCCCATCAAGAAAATCAAAAACCTCATCTATTGGCGACAGCAAACAAATATCGCAGTCCATATAAATAGTTTTCTCAAACAAAGATTCCCCGTACAAAGCCAGCTTAGCTTGTCGCGATGCTAAAACAGGATTTTCATTAGAGGGTGCAGGTTTCAATATGACATTTCCGAACACCTGAAGTAAAGGATATAAAATTAGAGGGACTCTATCTATTAAAATAATAACTGGTTCCCGGTGAAACTTCCTAACAGACGCTAGAAAATGAACGCAATCCTGGAAAGAGTAAAGACCGGTTAAAATAGTGATAAATCCCTTGACTGCTAATTTATTTGAATTCATTAATTTACTTATTGATTTACTTATTTACCGAGCGTGTGTCCACTCCCAAAAGCTCTCATTCCAGTCATCTCGTTGGTGAAAAATTCCTTGCCACTCATAAAAATGTACAAAATCTTTCAGGTTAATTGTTTTATTGACATCGCGGATCATATAAAGAGGTCGATCTCCATAAAAAGAAGCCCACATAGTATAACTGCTAGGCGGCCCGACAACATAGTCGCACTCAGCCAAAGCATACATATCTTCAATTAAATGACCGCTGCCAAATCCACAGTTGAAATCCTCAAACAAACTCGGATTTTGTGGAATATTAGAACAAATCAAAAACTTGATTTTTTTGCCTTCAAATAGCCTTACCACAGAATTAATGACTTCTAAATATTGCTGAGTAGTGTAAAAGTATCTCCCCTTTTGATGCTGAGCATAATCCCCTTGACGGATGTGAATTCCGACTAGCATATCAGAGTTATCTTTTAAATTCAATATCAAACGATCTACATTGATTCTATATCGCTCTAATGGTGCAAAGTAGGCTCTAATCTGGTCGGCGTACTTGTGTAAATAGGGGAGATCTTCTACAAACCAGCCATCTCGAAATAGCCAGCCTTGAAAACAAACAATTGAACCCTGCTTGATTTGTGCGATATCCTGATATGCAAGCCAACTAAAAGGTTTTTTTCGGGTTATTTCTTGCGTTTTTAATATTTTTTGGCTGCTTAAATACTTAATAAAATTATAATATTTGCTTCTGACAAACTTGTTACCTCCTGCGGTAAAATATGGAGGAGGATAACAACACAAAAAATCCCCTGCGGTTCCCACAAAGAATTCTGCATATTCCTCAAAAGCCGGATTGAGAACCGTCAAATTATGCTCGATCGCCCAAGAAATGAAATTAGCAAAAAGCAGCAGTCGGTTGCCGAGTTGTCCCGATTTAGCAGATATTATTAGCATATTGTATTTTTGGGGTGGGCGGGACGCCCAACCCCTACTCCCCACAAGAATTCAATCAAATTTTGCTGTAATGGTAAGGTGCGCTATAAGCACGCTACATACTAAGAGTGGTGACACTTTTGATGCCACTGCCAAGCATGGGAGATAATATCCTTGATGTCGGGATATTATGGAGACCAACCCAAGGTTTCGATCGCCTTTTTGCTGCTGCCAACTAAACCAGGAGGGTCTCCCGGACGCCGATCGCACTCAACAGCCTTAATCTCTTTTCCCGTCACTTGACGAGCCGTTTCTATCACCTCTTTCACCGAAAACCCGTCTCCATTGCCCAAATTAAAGAAATCAGATTTGCCACCATTTAACAAATATTCTAATCCTAAAATGTGAGCAGATGCCAACTCGTTAACGTGAATGTAATCCCGGATGCAAGTACCGTCAGTAGTCTCGTAATCCGTGCCAAAAATCGCGATCGAATCTCGTTTACCCAAAGCTGCGAACAACACCAGTGGGATCAGGTGAGTTTCTGGATTGCGATCCTCTCCTAACAACCCGTTAGGGTCAGCCCCAGCCGCGTTAAAATAGCGAAAACAAACAGACTTGAAATCATACGCAGCGTCAAAATCCGACAAAATCCGTTCTACCATTAACTTAGTAGCACCGTAGGGATTGATCGGATTTTGTGGGTAGTCTTCTGTGAGCGGAATTTTCTCAGGTACACCGTAAGTCGCGCAAAGGGATTGTTAAGTTGATTTGGTAAAAATATTGTAGCGGTGCGATCGACTATTCTAGTAAAGAGCGATCGCGTCACGTTCTTCGCGTACTGAGGGCGGTAAGGATAAGTGCAGTGCATTACTTTAATCGGTTTGTCGATCGTATAAACATCTTTCCACTTATCCAAGTAGTTGTAAACCGGGGACAAAGTTGTCATTTTCGGTTTCACTGATTCAACAGCCGCTGCCAAAGCGCCCTGAATCTTTCAAGAATAGCACATTTTGATCGCCACTACCATATCGAAATATTTCTTAAAGTTTATAAACAATTCCTGAGTTTTACTGCTTTTCGTAAAAGCGATAAATCCGCCATTGTATTGAATGCTCTTTACATTTAGCGGCAACCCGATAGACTCCAAAGTTGACAGAATATCCTGCTTGACTCTTAATAAATTTGCCGTTTTAGCAATCGCAGGCTGCCCGTCTTCTGTTATCAGCAAATCTACTTCATCAAGATAGTCAAAAACTTCATATATTGGCGATAGCAAACAAATATCCCACTCCAGATAAATAGTTTTCTCAAAAGGAGATTGTGGATACAAAGCCAGCTTAGCTTGTCGCGATGCTAAAACAGGATTTTCGGGTTTCGGTGCGTCCTGCAATCTCACATTTCCGAACACCAAAAGTAAGGGATATAAAAATCGCGGGACTCTATCTATTAAAATAATAATTGGTTCGCGGTGAACCTTCCTGACTGAAGCTAGAAAATGAACGCAATCGTGGAAAGAGTACAATCCAATTAAAATAATGATAAATCCTCTATCCATATCTTTTCTCTAACGATAGTAAAAATCGAAATTTAATAAGGCAATTAACTGTGTTTTTAATAACCGATAGAGATATTGCCAATGGTAAAACTGTAATTTATCCCAAACTTTATCCCAAAAGGTTCTTACTTGATTTTTTTGCCAGTCCCAATGAGCAAAAGAATGCTCCATAATTTGAGCGAGTTCCTCCCACCCGTCATTACGAATATTCCACCCAACTTTAGCAGTTGCTAACCCAATGGGATTACCGTCTTTTGTTTTGACTTTTTGCACTTCAAAAAATCTTCCAATCTTTCCCCATTCTTGAATAAACTGAATTTCTTTACCATTGTCTCTCGCAATTACGAACAAGTTTTCTGGAACAAAACTTACATTTTTCAATGAAATTTCTAGCTTTTTTGCTAATTTGTGAATTGCCTCTTTTCTCCCCGGTAATGATTGATTTGGTGGATGTTCTAGAATGGGAATAAACCCTTTAGAAGTAATGCCGGACATCCATTCTCTCTCCGGCACTTTTCCTCTGATTCTTGTATCTGCATCCACAAAGATTGTCACTCGGCATAATTCTAAGGCTTTTTTTAGTGCAAATCGTTTATCATTATAACAATAATCTACACCTTCGCGACTTTTTTTAAAGGCGAAAACATTCGTTAAATTCTGAAAGTCATGTGGGTTGTCAGTACAAACAACTAGCATCGTCCCTAGAGAATGAGTTTCTAAGTCTGCTGCTAGTTGTTTGGCTAATTCGCGATACTTTTTCCCAAAAGCTAAGGTGCAAAAACAAAAATCTTTGTGACTGTTTAACATTATTTAAGACTCTATTTTTGCACTTGTTTTATTTGAGTTTATGCTAACTGTGACGCTTTTGATGCCACTGCCAAGCATGGGAGATAATGTTTTTAATGTCTGGATATTCTGGAGACCAGCCCAAGGTTTCGATCGCCTTTTTGCTGCTGCCAACCAAAGCAGGCGGGTCTCCCGGACGCCGATCGCACTCAACAGCCTTAATCTCTTTTCCCGTCACTTGACGAGCCGTTTCTATCACCTCTTTCACCGAAAAACCGCCGCCATTGCCCAAATTAAAGAAATCAGATTTGCCACCATTGAGCAAATATTCTAATCCCAAAATGTGAGCCGATGCCAAATCGTTAACGTGAATGTAATCCCGAATGCAAGTACCGTCAGGAGTCTCGTAATCCGTGCCAAAAATCGCGATCGAATCTCGTTTACCCAAAGCCGCGAACAACACCAGCGGGATCAGGTGAGTTTCGGGATTGTGATCCTCTCCTAATAATCCGTTCGGATCGGCCCCAGCCGCGTTAAAATAGCGGAAACAAACAGACTTGAAATCATACGCAGCGTCAAAATCCGACAAAATCCGTTCTACCATTAACTTAGTAGCACCGTAGGGATTGATCGGGTTTTGTGGGTGGTCTTCTGTGAGCGGAATTTTTTCCGGTACACCGTAAGTCGCGCAAGTAGAAGAAAACACAAATTTCTTCACGTCAGCAGCGATCATTGCTTCCAAAAGGGTAATAGTGCCGATGACATTGTTACGATAATATTTAGCGGGATCGGTAACAGATTCGCCCACGTAAGCGTATGCAGAAAAGTGCATTACCGCATCAATCTTGTGCGTAGCAAACAAGTTGTCTAGAAGAGTGCGATCGTTCGTGTCGCCAACTACTAACTCCACCTGCAAAGCCCGATCTACTATATCTCTGTGACCGTAAACTAAATTATCCAAAATCACCACACCGTAACCAGCGTTTTTCAGCGCTAATACCGCGTGAGAGCCAATATATCCCGCTCCGCCCGTCACCAAAATAGTTGGTTTGTCTGCACTCATTTTATTCTGCCTGTTTTTGTAGCTGGGATTGCCAAGAGCCTTGTTAATTTGAGACTTCCACATCTGAGGCTTTCACACTCGGCGTCAGCGGGAGAATTCAAGCTAAATATCTAGGCTTTGCTGTGCCCGACGGGACGATCGCACTCCTAAAAAACGCTTTTTAAACTCCAGACCGATGCTGAGGGAGCAAGTCTTTCTGTTCAATCGATAAACTTGAGGCGACCAATTTGGATATAATCAAATATCCGATTAATCTGATGTCGATCCTCTTCTGAAATTTTATCATCTGATAGGATAGCCGAAGTCAAAACTAAGTGTTCCCTGCGACTGATCTTGCCAGAGGCTACAATCCGATCGACTTTTTGAGAAATTGTTAAGTTCGATTTGTTGTGAGATGTTCGCATTTATTCGATCGCTTGTATGCTAAAATAATTAAAGCCCATTGCACTTATTGACCCAAAAATGGTGCGTACCCGACCTTAAATCACTTTGCTCAACAGCAGAAATAACGTATCAGAGTTTTACTTCCCAAGATAGATACGCGGACTTAATAAATCTGCAATCAGCCTTCGGATAGGGTTCAGAACTAATTTAATTATATAATATTTTTCCTAGAGAGGCACTTTTCTATGCAGGTTTATCGGCTTCCGGTACTGTCCGACAATTACATTTTCTTGCTGCACGACCCCGATCGCCACACAGCAGCCGTCGTCGATCCAGCACGATCGCAGCCAGTATTAGAGCAACTCCAAGCACTCGGAGCCGAATTAACCGCAATTTTCAATACCCACCACCACAACGACCACATAGGCGGCAATCAGGAACTGATCGATCGCTTTCCCCATATCAAAGTTTACGGTGGCGCAGAAGACCGAGGCAGAATACCCGGACAGCAAGTGTTTTTACAAGCGGGCGATCGAGTTTCTTTCGCCAACAGAACCGCCGAAGTCTTCTTCCTACCCGGCCACACAAAAGCTCACATCGCCTACTATTTCCCCCCCAGCAATCCCAGCGAAACCGGCGAGTTGTTTTGCGGCGACACCTTATTTGCTGGAGGCTGCGGCCGGCTCAAAGAAGGCACTCCCGCCCAAATGTTAGCCTCTCTGGGGCAACTGCGAAATTTGCCCGATAGTACGAGAGTCTGGTGCGCCCACGAATACACGCTGAACAACCTGCAATTTGCCTTGAGTGTGGATGGCGACAATCCCCACTTACAGCAGCGCTTCGCCGAAGTCAAGGAAGCGCGCAGTCGATCGCAACCTACAATACCATCATCGATCGGCCTCGAAAAAAGGACAAACCCATTTTTGCGCTGGGACTTTCCCACGATCCAATCAGCCACCAACACCCGCGATCCCGTGCCAACCTTCGCTCGATTGCGCGGCATGAAAGACCAATTTTGACCGAAAGCATCCAGGATACAAGCCCCCGGATTCATCCGTGGGGTCAATGCTTCAATTCTTTAATCTAAAATCTAAAATCTAAAATCGATTGACCTTAACGTTTTGGTTGTTTCAGGTAACTCTTAAACTTGAGTATCGGTTCGCTCAACCACCTGTCAAGTCTTTGGTATTTTACGTGAAAGCTCGACAGCCCCTTAAACTTATTTGGAATTTTTTCTAGTTCCTCCTTAAACGGTGTCTGAGACAACATATCAAGCCATAATTGATTGGGGGCGGAGCTTTCCCACGGTTTTGGTCTTGACATAAAGTGCATCACTTTACTTGACATATCATCAGTCTTGTGGTTGTTCCATCTTTGGTCTAATTGCTTCCACCTTCCCACTAAAACTGAATTTAATGCACCTTGATCGCGATCGCCCCAAACGTGGGTTCTAGCATTTTGGAGCAACTTTTCCGACAGTTGCTCTTCCTCCCAAAGCTTCATGTTGTAAACTAAAACACCACTATTGAAATAAGGGTTTCGATCTTGATAATTGTTGAGATTTCCCCAGAAGTTGGCTGCGGCTGCTATCGGCAGAGTTTGAAAATCTAGGTTCCACAGCGGCTCTAAGCTGCCCAGAACGATCGTATCGCTGTCGAGCCAAATCAGCCTTTCTGTTTCTTTGGTATATTTTTGCGGCTCCAATTTAACGTAAGGAAGTTTAGAACCTGATATCGAAAGAAGTTGGTCGTAATTAGATTGCAATTCTTGCCATTCAATCTGGTATTTGCAGCAATTCTGTAACTGTTCCTTTTGGTGTGGCTCTATCCTAGTAGATACAATGCTAATTTTTACAGGCTGCTCTCCAGATTGGCTAACATTGAGATCTACAGACTTGAGAAGTGCTGCTAACCCCAGAATATAGGTGCGATCGGCGGCTGTGAATATGTGCATAGGATTAAGTTTGTGAGATGAACGGCAAACGTGACACAAACATTGGACTGGAGGAAGCAGGCGACCCTGTATTGAAGTAAATGCGATCGCCCGTTTACCGTTGAGACGAACATTATCTTGCCTAAATTTCCGGTTAGATTTACACCAAGAAACGGGTTTTCTAAGTAGGTAGGCGCAAATAAAGTTTACTATGTAACAGAATGTAAGGCGGGCAGAACAAGAGCGATTGCTTCGTTTCACTCGCTGCTAGAGAGGGGTTATGTATTTTCAAGCTTCATCTACTTATTGATCTGTGTGCAAGTGCCATCTGTTCGCACCCGAAAACGAGTAACAGCCATGGCTAATATGCAGCAACCCGACAAATCATGAGAGGGGCTGACCTCGCATTTGAAACAGCCAGAAAATTCCCCGTCGCCTGTGCTGAATCCCGCAACTGGTTCAGACGTGGGACTCTACGATAAAATAAATTGTCTAGATATCGATATTACCGCAGAACGATCGACATCCATCTTAGGTTTGAAGTGTCACCCTGCTCAAGTCAAAAGTTCCTCTGGTTATTTCCCTATTATTGATCGCGATTTGCTTTGCCCAAAGTAAAATGAGCGTTGTTAGAAACCGATGCAAAACCCACGCAATACTGAACCCCAAGCAAAAATCGACCCCTCTGTTTCAACGGATTCTAACAAAGCCTTCTACCCAGCCCCCCCTTTGTCAACTGATGTAGGGATGGTTCTGCAATTGGCAGATGGCAGCATTCAGGGGTGCAATTCTCACGCCCAGGATCTGTTGGGGATGACAGCAGAACAGATGCTCTTATGCACTTCAATCAACAGTCGCTGGCAGACTCTGCGTGAGGATGCCTCGGATTTTCCTGGCGAGACACATCCGGCGATGGTGGCGCTGCAAACCGGGCAACCATGTTTAAATGTCATCATGGGCTTTGATCGGCCACAGGGAGAATTGATTTGGTTGACGCTCAATTCTCAACCTTTATTTCAGGGAGATCGATCGACTCCCTATGCGGTAGTAACAACCTTCACTTCTATCGCTCAACCTCAGCCTGAACCAGTCTGTAACGCGCCCGCGCCCCAACTGTCAGACACCCTCGAAAGTATTTCGGACGGGTTCTTTGCTTTGGATCGAGACTGGCGATTTACCTACCTCAATTCGCAAGCTGCGCGATGGCTGAATCGACCCTCGAAAGATTTGATTGGCAACAGCATTTGGGAAGAGTTTCCCGAATCAGTGGGCAGTTTGTTTGAGCAGGAATATCGCCACGCCGCTACCTTCCAAGTTACGGTTAGTTTTGAATCTTTTTATCCACCGCTCAATGCTTGGTATGCGGTACGAGCTTATCCCATCCCATCGGGACTTGCCGTTTATTTTCAAGATGTCACTGAGGAGAAAGGGGCTAGGGCTGCTTATATTAAACAAGCGCAAACGGCACATCAACAACTAGCAGAAATCGAGGCGATTTATGCTAGTGCGCCGATCGGACTTTGCTTCCTTGATACTGAGTTGCGGTTTGTCCGCCTCAACGATTGGCTAGCAGAAATTAATGGAGTTCCATCCGCCGCCCACATCGGCAAAACATTGCGCGAAATCTTGCCAGAAATGGCAGATGATTTAGAGCCGCTTTACCGACAAGTTATTGAAACTAAAGTTCCACTTCAACAGCTCGAACTTCGCAGGACGAACTCAGCACAGCCGGGAGTCGAACAGGATTGGCTGTTGAGTCTCTATCCACTCAGGGCCGAGGACGATCGCGTCCTGGGAGTGAATGTGACGGTGCTAGAAATTACCGATCGCAAAGCTACCAAAAAAGAAATTGAACGGCTCAACCAAGAATTAGAACGACGAGTCAATGAACTCGAATCGATACTTGATGCTGTACCCGTCGGTATTACGATCGCAGACGACCCCCAGTGTAAAGTAATTCGCGCTAACCGATTTGCCCAGTCGATGTTGATAGTGCCACCCGATACCAATGTTTCTGGAACCGGAGAGCAAGCCGCAGCCCTTCCGTTTAGACGATTCCGCAACGGAGAAGAAATTCCGGGAGAACAACTGCCCATGCAACTAGCCGTGGCTTCGGGCGTCGAAGTGCGAGATGTGGAAATTCAAATGGTGCGCGAGGACGGGGTTGCCTTTGATTGGTTGGTGAATGCGGTGCCGTTATTTGACGAACAGGGCGCAGTTCGTGGCTGTGTGGCCGCCTTTATGGATATTAGCGATCGCAAACAAGCTCTTGCTGCTTTGCGCCACTCTGAGGAACGCTATCGCACTTTGTTTGAGTGCCTAGACGAAGGCTTTTGCATCATCGAAATGCTGTTTGACGAAAACGAAAAGCCGATCGATTACCGCTTTTTGGAAGTCAATCCGGCTTTCTTGAAACAAACCGGGCTTGAACAAGCTGCGGGTAAAACGGCGCGACAGATGCTTCCTGAACTCGAAGATTATTGGTTTGAGATGTACGGCAAAGTCGCCCTGACGGGGGAACCCTTGCGCTTCGAGCACGGCTCGGAAGCCATGAACCGCTGGTTTGAGGTTTTGGCGTTCCGCACTCCTGAGCCGCACAGCCGACAAGTCGCCATACTTTTCCAAGAAATCACTGATCGCAAACAATCCGAGAATCTCCTGCGGCAACAGGAAGAGCAACTGCGGCTGTTCGTCAAACATTCGCCTGCGGGGGTGGCGATGTTTGACCGCCAGATGCGGTATATGCTGGTGAGCGACCGCTGGCTGTCAAGTTACGGGCTCGGCACTCAAAACATTGTGGGTCGATCGCACTACGACATCTTTCCCAATTTGCCCGATCGTTTGAAACAAATCCACCAGCGCTGTCTGGCGGGATCAGTCGAAATCTGCCCAGAAGATCAGTTTCCCCGCCCTGATGGCTTAATCGACTGGGTGCGCTGGGAAATTCACCCTTGGCGAACCAACACCAATGAGATTGGCGGTATCATGATTTTTTGCGAAATCATCACCGAGCGCAAAAACGCTGAACTCGCGGTGCAAGCGGCCTCCCAGCAAGTCAGCAATATTATAGAAAGTATTACCGATGCCTTTATGGCGATCGATTCACAATGGCGCTATACCTACGTTAATGCCACAGCAGAAAAACTGCTTTCTCGATCGAGAAACGACTTACTAGGTCGATCGATCTGGGAGGTATTCCCTGCCGAGAAAGAATTTAATTCAAGGGCATATCAAGAATTTCATCGAGTTGTTTCCGAACAAGTTTCTGTCAAGTTTGAAGAGTTCTCGCCTTCGCTCCAGATGTATATAGAAGTGAGCGCCTATCCTGCGGCCGGAGGACTTACCGTTTATTGGAGCGATATTAGCGATCGCAAACGCACTGAAGAAGAACTGCGCCAAAAAAATGCGATTTTGAACGTAATTAACGAGTCAGCGCCGACGCCAATTTTTGTCAAAAATCGAGAAGGACAGATTATTTATGCCAATCCAGCCACGCTGGAAATAATGGGCAAATCTGCTTCTGAAGTAATTGGTGGTCGCGATATCGATTTATACCCAGTAACAGAACTTGCAGTCACAGTCACGGAAAACGATCGGCGCATTATGGAGTCTGGACAAACAGAAGTCCTCGAAGAATCTCACGATGGCATTCGGACATTTCTGGTAATGAAAGCTCCATACCGCAATCAAGCGGGAGAAGTCATCGGCCTGATTGGCATCTCCAGCGAAATCACCAATCGCAAACGAGCAGAAGTCGCCCTGCAAGAACAAACTAAGTTACTGCAAGTCATCATTGACAGCATTGGTGATGGTTTAATTTTGGCCAACCAACAAGGGGAGTTTGTGTTGTTTAACCGAGCCGCCGTAGGAATATTCGGTCAGCTATCGAATGAAAAATCTTGTGAGGAATGGTCGAGCACTTACGGACTATTTTTAGCAGACAAAAAAACCCTTTTTCCGGACGCTGAACTACCTCTAGCCAGAGCAATCAAAGGTGAATATGTCAATGATGTAGAGGTATTTGTCCGCCGCGAAGATGCCGAAGATCGCTGGATCAGTATCAGCGGTTATCCGGTAGTTGATACTAGCAACGAAATCAAAGGTGGAGTGATTGTCTGTCGGGATATCACAGAACGCAAACGAGCCGAAGCAGCGCTGCAAGAAAGCGAAGAACGATTCCGCACTATGGCTAACAACGCTCCTTTTATGGTATGGGTAACAAACTCCACAGGCTATTGCACTTTCTTGAGCGAAACCTGGTATGACTTCACAGGTCAAACTGAGGAAACAGGTTTGGGATTGGGTTGGGTAAACGCGGCGCATCCAGAAGACAAAGAAAAGGCCAAAAAAGCTTTCTTGACCGCCAACGAACACCAAGAACCGTACCGCGTAGAATTTCGCCTCCAGCGCAAGGATGGCGGATATTCTTGGGTGATCGATGCGGCTGCTCCCAGATTTTCCGAAAGCGGACAATTTGAGGGTTATATCGGCTCTGTAATCGACATTACAGAACGCAAACAAGTGGAAACCGAGCGTGATATAGTTCTCCAATTAGAACAAACTGCCCGCACGGAAGCCGAGCGAGCTAACCGCATTAAAGACGAGTTTCTGGCGGTGCTTTCTCATGAGTTACGATCGCCCCTGAATCCGATTTTAGGCTGGTCGCAACTGCTCGTCGGTGGCAAGCTGAACGCGAGTCAAAGTGCCAAAGCCTTTGAGACGATCGAGCGCAACGCCAGACTGCAATCTCAATTAATCGAAGACTTGCTGGACGTGTCTCGGATTTTGCAAGGAAAACTCAGATTGAATGTTGTTCCGGTGAATCTGGCAACCATTATTCCGTCTGCTGTGGAAACTGTGCAATTAGCAGCCGAAGCTAAAAAAATTCAAATTCAAACAATCTTAAATCCCAATGTCGGGCAAGTTCTGGGCGATACAAGTCGCTTGCAACAAATTGTGTGGAATTTGTTATCAAATGCGGTAAAATTCACGCCCGAAGGCGGTAGAGTAGAAGTTCGATTAGTGCAAATTGCACGCCAAGCTCAAATTCAAGTCACGGACACTGGTAAAGGCATTCTTCCTGATTTCTTGCCTTATGTTTTTGACCATTTCCGACAAGAAGATGGCGCTACAACTCGCAAATTTGGTGGCTTGGGATTGGGATTGGCGATCGTCCGCCAACTGATCGAACTTCACGGCGGAACGGTGTTTGCAGAAAGCGCCGGAGAAGGTCAAGGAGCGACGTTTACGGTGAGATTACCGCTATTAAATGATGATTCTAGAAGGCAGGAGGAGGAAGCTGTCAATGGGGCTGCTTGTCCCGATCTCTCATCCTTGCCCCTAGTTGGATTGAGAATTTTGGTGGTAGATGATGAACTCGACTCGCGAGATTTTGTGGCTTTCGTGCTTGAGGAAGCGGGTGCAGAGGTGATTTCCCTGTCATCTGCTGCTGAGGCGCTAGAGTCGATCGAACAAACTGCACCGGATTTGCTCGTCAGCGACATTGGAATGCCCCAGATGGACGGGTATATGTTGATAAATCGCATCCGCACTCAGCTTGCGCCTGAGTATCGGCAGTTGTTGGCGATCGCCTTAACCGCCTATGCTGGAGAAGGGAACGAGCGTCAAGTTTTACAAGCCGGATTTGATCAACACTTAGCCAAGCCGATCAATTCGACCCAGTTAGTTACTACTGTAGCGCGATCGATCGCCCAACGCCTTGAAAATAAAGCCTGAGTGCTCTGTAAGACATTGCACTGTAGTTGATTTGGCTCATTACAGCACCCCCGTTTTGCGTAATTTCAAACTGAATTTGCCCGTTAAAAATATTATCCCTGTTTCTTCCCTCGAACCTCGAATCTCAACATCCATCAGTTACATCCGTTACATCCGCTACATAATCCGTTGCCGAACTTCCTTCTCCCTTGCGATCGCCCCTCAAACTTCGCTATTATAAAAAGTTGCAGTTAAAACCCCACAACCCACGATCATGGCCAAGCGCGTCCAATTAGTTTTAAATAAAGATGTCAGCAAACTCGGCAAAGCTGGCGACGTAGTAGAAGTAGCCCCAGGCTACGCCCGCAACTACCTAGTACCCCAAGGAATGGGATTTAGAGCCACTCCCGGCATTCTCAAGCAAGCAGAGCGCCGCCGTGAAGAAGAAAGACTGCGCCAGCTAGAGCTCAAGCAGCAAGCTGAAGTCCGCAAAACCGCCCTCCAATCGGCTGGGCCTTTCATCATCTCCAAGCAAGTTGGCGAAGCAGACGCGATTTTTGGTACTGTTACCAACCAAGAAGTAGCAGAACTGATTTTCAACTCTACCAGTCAAGAAGTCGATCGGCGCGGCATCACCCTACCCGAAATTCGCCAAACTGGTACATACAAAGCTGAAATCAAACTACACGCAGAAGTTACCGCCGAAGTTGATATTCAAGTGGTTCCGATGTAATTAAGAGTTATCAGTCATTAGTTGTTAGTCATTAGTCATTAGCTAACAACTAAGCACTGCTAAGTAAGGACTCAGTAACGCTAACTTGCAGATTGAGAACCGGAGCATCTCTGCAGAGAGTAAGAAGCATTTTTTCAGGAGTGCGAGATCGAGAGAGCGTGAGTCTGGTATAAACGCGAGCTCGCGACAGATCCCACTCCTACAAAACCTTACACTGATAATAACTAATGACCCCGCCGGAAAAACGGACACAAGCCCCGACGCTCCTGATGGTCGAACCTACAATTTTAGGATATTGTTCAAGCTCCCAGATTCATCTGTAGAGTAAATCTAAAATCTAAAATCGAAAATCGAAAATCTACAACCTAAAACCTAAAATCGAAAATCTACAACCTAAAACCTAAAGCCGAAAATCTAAAACCTAAAACAGAAAATCTAAAATCTAAAATCTAAAATCTAAAATCTAAAATCTAAAATCTAAAATCGACTGACTGAGGACTATTGACTAATGAGCGATTTGATGCCGACAAATATAGAGGCAGAAGAAGCAATTTTGGGGGGAATTTTAATTGACCCCGAAGCTATTTCCCGAATTGCCGAGCTGCTGCGACCGGAGTTTTTTGCCATCACCGCTCATCAAGTCATTTATCGATCGGCATTAGGCCTATTTTTACAGGGTCAACCTACCGATTTAATGACGGTAACAACTTCCCTAACCGACCGCAATCAGTTAGAGCAAGTAGGAGGACTAACTAAATTAGCGCAATTAGTCGATCGCACAGTTTCCGCAGTCAACATCGACCAATATGCAGTTTTAGTTGAAGACAAATATCAGCGCCGCAAATTAATCGAAGCTGGCAACAACATAGTACAATTAGGTTACGAGACGGCAACACCACTAGAAACAGTCTTAGACCGCGCCGAACAAGAAATTTTCAGCATAACTCAAGAACGTCCGCAACAAGATTTAGTGTCGATCGGCGAAACACTAAACCAAACATTTCAAGACCTAGAAAATCGCAATGAAGGCCTCACACTTCCCGGTATTCCGTGCGGTTTCTATGACTTAGATGCCATGACAGGAGGCTTTCAGCGATCGGATTTAATCATCGTTGCAGCCAGGCCGGCGATGGGCAAAACCGCCTTCTGTACCAACATCGCCCACCACATCGCCGCCGGACAGCAGAAATTGCCGGTTGCCGTTTTCAGCTTAGAAATGTCGAAAGAACAGCTAGTGCAGCGTATCCTGTCCAGCGAAGCCAAAATAGAAAGTAACCGATTGCGATCGGGTAGAATCAGTCAAAACGAATGGGAACCAATCAGTACAGCCATTGGCAATTTATCAGAACTACCGCTGTTTATTGACGATACTCCCAATATTACCGTCACAGAAATACGATCGAAAGTCCGCCGCCTCCAAGCAGAACAAGGCGGAACCCTAGGATTAGTCTTGCTAGATTACCTGCAATTAATGGAAGGTAGCAGCGACAACCGCGTGCAAGAACTATCTCGAATTACCAGAAGTCTTAAAGGTTTAGCCCGCGAACTCAACGTGCCGATTATTGCCTTATCTCAGTTGAGTCGGGGTGTGGAAGCGAGGACAAACAAGCGACCCATGATGTCTGATTTACGTGAAAGCGGCTGTCTCGGTGGCGATAGTTTAGTTACCCTGGCGGATAGTGGATTAGAAGTCCCGATTCGTGATTTAGTCGGCAAATCTGGCTTTGCTGTTTGGGGATTAAATTCAGATACCCTGAAACAGGAAAAAGCGATGGTGACTAATGCTTTTTGTACAGGAGTCAAGCCCGTCTGGGAGATGACGACTTGCTTGGGAAATTCGATTACAGCAACAGGCAATCATAAGTTCTTTACATCAGATGGTTGGAAGCGGTTAGATGAATTAAAAATAGGCGATCGAATTGCTACACCTCGCTCAATTCCTTGTACTGAAGTGCAGACGATGGGTAATGCTGAATTAGCTTTACTAGGACATTTAATTGGTGATGGTTGTACTTTACCCCGACATACCATTCAGTACACGACGCGAGAATTAGATTTAGCTGAATTAGTTGCACATTTGGCTAGAGAAGTATTTGGTGATAAAATTAATCCCCGCATTAAACGCGAACGCGATTGGTATCAAGTTTATCTCTCCGCTAGTTATCGTCTCGCTCCCAATATTAAAAATCCGATTACTAAATGGCTCGAACAATTAGAAATATTTGGTTTACGTTCCCATGAAAAATTTATTCCCAGTTTAGTATTTACCCAACCGCAAGAATCGATCGCTCTTTTCCTTCGACACCTATGGGCAACTGATGGTTGTATCCGCACGAGTAAAGACAATTCCCACTATCCCAGTGTTTACTATGGATCTAGTAGCGAAAAACTAGCGCGGGGAGTTCGATCGTTATTATTAAAATTGAATATTAATGCCTCTTTTAAATTCATTTCCCAAGGAAATAAAGGGCGAACTCAATATCAAGTATGGGTAGGTGGAAAGCAAGAGCTAGAAAAATTTGTATATCGGATTGGTGCGGTTGGCAATTATAAACAAGAAAGTTTAGCCGCCGTCAAAATATATCTAGAAAAATCTGTAGGGGCTAGTACCAACCGAGATTTAATTCCCAACCAAGTTTGGCGAACCCAAGTTAATATTGCCCGAGAACGTTTGGGTTTAACAACTAAACAAATTCAAGCAAGTTTGGGCGTGCGCTATTGTGGCGACAGTTCCTATCAATGTGATATCAGTAGAGAACGAGCTATGCAGTTAGCTACTCTTCTAGAATCTGAAGAAATGCTGAAAATTGCTGCTAGCGATATCTATTGGGATAAAATAAAAAAAATAAATTTCATCGGCGAAGAAATGGTTTACGATTTAACTGTAGAGAAAGTTGAAAACTTCGCTACACAAGGATTGTACGCTCATAATAGTATCGAGCAAGACGCCGACTTAGTAATTATGCTCTACCGCGATGAATACTATAACCCTGATTCGCCCGATCGCGGAATTGCAGAAGTAATTATTACCAAACACAGAAACGGCCCCACAGGAATCATCAAACTATTATTTGACGCCCAATTTACCTGCTTCCGCAATCTCGCATCTCCGAAGCGATCGTAAATAAACCAGAACATACACAGAAACCCGGTTTCTTAAAAAAAACCGGGTTTCTAAACACCGTAAAAGTTTTACGTTGAATTAGATTGAGCTACCTAGCCAGCGATTCTCAACAATTCCACATCAAAAATCAGCGTAGCATTAGGAGGAATCACCCCGCCCGCACCGCGAGCACCGTAACCGAGTTCAGGGGGAATAATCAACTTGCGGCGGTCTCCAACTTTCATCGTACCGACACCTTCATCCCAACCCTTAATTACTTGACCCACGCCAATTTGGAACTCAAAAGGAGAATTGCGATCGCGCGAACTGTCAAACTTCGTGCCATCCTCCAAAGTTCCAGTGTAGTGCACCACTACCTTCTGCCCGGTTTTTGGAGTCGCCCCATTACCCTCTTTCAATTCAACATATTTCAGACCGGAATCTGTGGTGACAGTTTTCTCAGTATTATCAGTCATGTCATTGCCAGCGATAGTAGCTGGTACCTCTGGTAAAGTAGCATCAGCTACTAGCAAGCTATTTTCATTCAAAGACTGCCCTGACAACTTCTCAATAGCAGTCTCGGGTAAAAGATTGTTCAATTCGGCTGCAACTGCTTGGGACCCAGAACCGCCCATTTGAGCGACTATCAAAAACACAAAGCAAACCAGCATTACTCCCAAGCTGACTAGAACTCCTCGCAAAATTAATCCTCCTAATACTTTTAACCGCGATATCTCAGATATCTAAGACATCTAGTACAACAAGAACTACCAAATTTTATCTGAACTTTTCCACCAAAGAACGGCAGGTGCCAGATAATTTTCCAGGCCAAAGTATGAAGTCAAAATGTTTGTTATTCTACATAAATGGCTTCTACATAAGTGCCTTTTTTTAGCATTCTGCCTTCGGGTGACAATCTTATCACAAGAGAGCAGCGAACTTCTCGCGGGCGTTAGCGAAGCTTGCAGAAGAGGATCGAACTCAGCGCCAGTTACGGTTTTCTAAATCCCGCATCTGACGTTCCAAACGATCGAGCCTTCCCCGCAACTCATCCATTTCGGACTGTCGGGGAACTCCCATATCTTGCAGCATATTCCGTAGTTGCCGCTGCAACTGCGTATCCCAATTGCCCTGTTCAGACTTCAGGTGCTCGGTCATGTCATCGACAAAGGTTTTGGCTTGCTCAGGATTGATTTTGCCATCTTTGACCCATTGCTCGCTGACTTCCTGCAATTTCTCTGCCACTAGGGAAGTAGTACCAATGCCCAGCATTACCAGTTGTTTGAGTAAGTTGCTATTGTTATCCATAGATTTTTCCTAATGTTTGCCCTTTCATACCCGATCGGCTCAGGTCGCCTGCTGTCGCTGCGAAACCATCTGTAAACTTAAAGTTACATCAGCGCACAACTACCTTTCTATTTTGGAGCATCCAGCCGCCTGATGGCGAGCCGATCGCGCATTCTCGGCGTTCGGAAAACCCGCTAATGAGCCTACCCACCACATTACCCCATCACCCTGCGGTCTATGCCTGATTGCCCCCGCTGTCACCAACCTGTAGACGCCCAAGCCCTCGCCTGTCCACACTGCAAAATCCCCCTCAAAGCTTTCGGTCATCCGGGTATCCCTCTTTATAGATCAAAACCCGAAGAATTTCTGTGCACTACCTGTATTTATCACGCAGACGACACTTGCAACTACCCGCAGCGTCCCTTTGCCAAAGAATGCACGCTTTATCACAATCAAGCTGAGCCGCTTGTACCACAGACGAGCCGTTACATCAGCGCCGGCTGGATGCAATCCATCAAAAATTGGTCTCAGCGCCATCTGGTTTGGTTAGCATTATTAGGTTTAATTATTATTAGCATTGCTCTGTCGATTTAATCGGATTGTACAAAGCGTAGAATAGAGATATCTCTGTTAATCTGGGTTGCTCTATTATTCTCTAAATTATTCATGAGCTACGTATTCGGCATCGACGGCGGCGGCACTAAAACTATCTGCCTTTTAATGGATGACAACCACCTTGTTTTAGGACGGGGTGAAGCAGGGCCGTCAAATTATCAAACCCTGGGAATTGAGACAGCAAAACTATCCATCCAATTGGCGATCGAACGAGCAGTTCTGTCCGCTAAAATCGAGACGAATAGCAATCTCAACATAGAAGCAATTGGTCTGGGACTAGCAGGAGTTGGGCGTCCCAAAGATCGTGAAATAGTGCAATTTGTAGTGCAGAACTTGCAGTTGACGAATACTTTACCAGTAACCCGATCGTTCCTGCCCAGGAATATCGTAATTTGCAGCGACTGCGCGATCGCACTTGCTGGCGGTACAGGTCATCCAGTGGGTATCGCCGTTATTTCAGGAACTGGTTCCATTGTTTTCGGGCAAAACCGTCAAGGGAAAACTAAACGAGTCGGCGGTTGGGGATATATTTTAGGCGATGAAGGCAGCGGATATAACATCGCCCTTCAGGGTTTGCAAGCTGCTTTGAAGTTCTATGACGGACGCCAAGATTTTACCACGCTTGCGGAAAAACTTCAAACGCATTTAGGCCTCAATAACCTAGAAGAATTAGTAGAAGTTGTTTACGGGCGCGGTTGGGGAGTCAAAGAAATTGCAGCTTTAGCGCCGATTGTCGATCGAGCCGCAGCAGAGGGCGATCGCGTCGCTGACAGCATTATCAATAATGCTGTAGCAGAATTAACCTATTCAACCAAAATAGCCATTTCAGCGCTATTTAACCAAACAGAAGAATTTGAAATTGTGATTGTAGGAGGTGTGTGGGGTGGAGAGGCAAATTGTCGAGGTCGGTTTGAAGCAGCCATAAGTGCGATCGCCCCAAAAGCTCAGGTTATTTCGCCCCGATACGAACCAGCTTTCGGTGCTGGATTATTAGCCTTAAACGCTCTCAACAATTAGTTGTTGACTGTTGACTGTTGAATGTTGACCGAAAGCATCCAGGATACCCGCCACGTGATTCATCCGTCCAGAAATAAAAAACCTGTATCCGATGAAACTTGCCCCCCGAATTTATTGGTGGGGTCAATGCTTCAATTCTTTAATCTAAAATCTAAAATCTAAAATCGATTGACTGTTGACTATCTTCCTTATCTTCCCGATCGCCCCTGTCTTGCGGATTTTCTCGATTTTTCCCAATTTTCAACTTCTGGATTATCAACCTTATCTTCCCAACTGGTAGAATTCCAGCCTGCCATAATCAAAATATCAGATGAATGCGAAACAAGAAACAAATTTAGCAGTAGTGCGTTCCTAAGTAAACAAAAACCGAAGCAAGGAGACAATTTATATGATTACTTCTCAAAAATGGCGTTCAGCAACAGCAGCAGTCCTCGCACTGGGCATTACAGTTGGAACCAGCGCGCCACTGGTAGTAGCTACTCCCGCAGAAGCCCAACAAAGAATTTCCCAATTTGATAGCATCCGAATTCCGTCGGGCAGTGTAATTCCAGTTAGCTATGAAAAAGACAAAATAGTTGTCACCCGCGAAGAAACTGCACCTTTAACTTTAACAGTAGCGCAAGACATCCGCACACCTCAAGGCAGAGTATTAATTCCCAGAGGCAGCCAGATAGTCGGGGCACTGCAACCTGTCAGAAGAGGCAATCAAATGGGTACTCAATTTGTTGCCAGAGAGTTAATTATCAGCCGCCGCCAACGCTATCGGATTGACGGAAATTCAGGAATTATTACCAGAACCGAAAGAGTCCAGAAAGGTGCTGGCACAGGTTCAGTAGCCCAAGGTGCAGCCTTGGGTGCAGCAGCCGCAGCCGCACTCGCAGGCATTACCGGCGACAAAGCGATCGCGACTGAAGAAGTATTGGGAGGCGTTGGGATCGGCGCTTTAGCTGGAGTATTGTTGGGGCGGCGCAGCGTTGACGTGCTCGTGATTCGCCCGGAACAAGATTTGGCAGTGAGATTGCGATCGGACATCGTACTCCGCTAATATTGGAATCTTCGGATTAATTATTTGCAGTAAAACATTGTCGATCGCTAACTTGTGGTCTCCCGATCATTGGCTAGGCATACTGTTAAGGTTGTGCCTAGCCATGTTTGTTGGCGGAATTATTGGATGGGAGCGCCAACTCAGAAACAAACCAGCGGGATTGAGAACTCATATGCTAGTTAGCATGGGTTGTGCACTGTTTGTTTTAATGCCGCTAGCAATGGGGAAAAATGAAAACGGAGGAGATGCTGTAGCGCGGGTAATTCAAGGCATTGCTGCCGGGATTGGGTTTTTGGGAGGCGGAGAAATCCTGCGGCAAAATCACCAGGAAAGAGGTAAAGTTGAAGTTCACGGACTCACCTCTGCCGCCGCTATTTGGGTGTCAGCAGCTTTAGGAACTGCTGCCGGATGCGGGTTGTGGCAACTAGCATTAATTGGCGCTTTAATGTCGCTGTTTGTTCTGAGAGTAATTAAAGAGTTAGAGCGTCGGAGTCGTAGGAAATAGTCTCAGTGATGATATAAAAGCGGGTATTATAACCCTTATTACTTTTGTAGTAACGGCGGAAGCACGAGCGAGCTTTATAAAGTCCTCACTACTAACTAATTTTATGGCGGTCGATGGAGGGGAAATAATATTAGCTGTTTCATGCTAACTCCAGTTAATCATTGATCATAAGCTGTCGTGCATTTAAATTATATATTCGGGGCGGGCTAGAAGCCCACCCACAAGAGTTTGATTGTTTTTTGACACATAATTTAAATGCCGCAACAGCTTAGATAACTTTTCAAGCAGAATGCTCAACTGTTACGAAGCAAACACTTTGACTACACCTTGACAGGTCTAGTCATCCAAGCCTGACCTTTGACGAGTCAAGTCCTGACTCTCCACTTAAATATTCATTTAAATATTTATTTCAATTTTATTTAATTTGCTCAACACCCATTGAACCAAAATACCAATATTTTTTTTATTTAATTAGTAGAGAACTCATCCAAATAATTATAGCTTTTCCGCGTTTATTGAGGAGAAAAATTAATACTTATCTTGCCAGATAATTGTATAAAAAATTAATTTCTATCCGCAAAATTTGGCATCTTTATTAATTCCAAAGACTCTTGCCTCACCCGACCCGCCATCGCAGCTAATTGCAAGCTCATAAAAGCGTTCAAATCTTCCAAATCACACTTGGCTGAGGAAAAAATCTTCTGCATTTCATTTTCCGCTTCCAAACTCAGATATCCAGCGGCAATAGCTTGTTTTACAACTTCACGAACCTGCACGGTAGAAATGTCCCTTACTAAATTTTAACGAATCAAAAGCCAACTAATTACTAACAAGAAGTTTCGGAAGCCGTCTCGCCAAAGATTTCAAACTTTTTTAGCTCGCGAGACTCTTGTTTCACTCCTCCGGACATAGCTGCTAGTTGCAAAGCCATAAAAGCATTTAAGTCTTCCAAGTCATACTGGGTGGTAGTTAACATCCGCCGCAGTTGATTTTCGGCTTCAAGGGTTAGATAGCCTAGAGCCAGAGCTTGCTGGGCGAGGTCGCGAATTAGTACCATAACACTTCGGGATTTTATTGGTTCAAGCCTAAGTATCAACTGTTTTCACAGAATCAGCAGTGACGGCTATTGCTCGATAGGTGTGACATTGTTACGGGCCACTCGTGACAGCCGGAGTCGCAGAGTGTGACTAAGTATTTGCACGGTTGTGACGGCGATCACGCGGGGGATGCCAGAGGATGAGTCGGAGAGTGGGGAGTCGGAGAGTGTCCGGGTGTCTGGGTGGGGGAGTCGGAGAGTGTCCGAGTGGAGGAGTCGGAGAGGAGGAGCATTTTTATTTTTCCCAGGGACTAATGACTGATGACTACTGCCTTCTACCTTCAGAAGACGCTCAACGTCTATAATCAGCAAGTTAAATATTTACTGCAAGACATATGGAAGCACCACATAAAGATTTGCTACAACAAATAGCCCGACTATCGGAAACTTATGCTAATTTGGCCGATCGCCTATCCCAAGCAGCAAAACAACTGCAAGACTCCGGTCTTCCTCCTTCTGACAGCTTGCTGCAAGAAGTAGCCGCCTACAGCCGCAACTTTGCCGCAGTCCAAAAACGAGCTCTCGAACTCAACAAATCCGCGATCGCGCCGGGGGAAATTGCTTCCCTCAAAGACATTCAAAACTTAGTCGAGACTGCAGCAGCTTCCGAAGGTAAAGCAGAAATTCGCGATGCAGCATTGAAAGTGATCGATCGAGTATTGGCGATCGCCCACCGCGAACAAAGCGACTTCGCGCCGTTACAATCAGTTCATGCCAAAGCCCGCGAACTGCAACGCGCGATTTCCGAATCAACCCCAACTCAACTGCATTCTGACGCAGAATCCTTAGTCAGTGGCAAACACCCAGTTTCAGCAGTGCTGGCCCTGGTGGAACAGCAAGACAAATTAGATGACGAACAGTGGGTCATTCTCGAAGAAACAGTCAGCGCCGCTTTTGGCAAACAAATAGCCGTAGCCATTTCCAGAGGCAAATTAACCATTGCTGAGATGGTAAAAGCAGCACCTGCACAAGTCGAACCCGCATTTAAACCAGCGCCAGAACAAAAAATCAGCGCCGAACCTTTGCCAGAAGTGATTGTCATCCCGTCAGGAAATGTGGCACCGAAACAAGTTACAGTTGCGCCACAGATCCAGATTTTGGAATCCCCCCCACCTTCTGCCCCCATGCACGAGGTAATTATTGTTCCCAGCGTGGAAGTACCTAAGTCTCTTCAGACAACCGGTTCCGGAAACATTGTTTTTGGCGCACCCCGGAACCTTCAACAACCGGTGGCAGTAGAGGGCGGTTTGGGAATCAAAGTTTTGGTGCACATTCAGGGAATTGGCGATCGAACTTTCGGCGCTCAAGAATACGCGGGTACAAAAGCTCAAGGGCGGCGTGTCGAAGGATTTGCGATTAAGATCGACCCGCTAATTCCCGGCTTAAATGTCGAGTACATGGCTCACGTCGAAGGTGTTGGCGACACTCCTTGGCTTAGTCAGGGAGAATTGGCAGGTTTTCGGGGTCAAGCGAAACGCATTGAAGGATTTGCAGTGCGATTGAGCGGGCCGCAAGCTGATAAGTACGACGTATTTTATAACGCTCACATTCAGAATATCGGCGACACCTCGGTGTCCTCCAATGGCGAATATTGCGGTACTCGCGGCAAAGCTTTGAGAATAGAGGGTATCAAAGTTTGGATCGCGCCGTCTGCGAGTTCCCAAACAGTGGCGCCTGTGGGTTTAAAAGTGTTGGCGCATATTCAAGGAATTGGCGATCGAACTTTTAGCGATCGAGAATATGCGGGTACTAAAGCTCAAGGCCGTCGCGTCGAAGGATTTCAAATTAAAATAGAGCCTCCCGTTGCCGGTTTAAATTTGCAGTACATGGCTCACGTTGAAGGAGTGGGCGACACTGCTTGGATCTCGGAAGGAGAGTTAGCTGGATTCCGGGGCAAAGCCAAGCGCATTGAGGGATTTGCAGCGCGACTGACAGGGCCACAAGCTGATAAGTATGACGTATTTTATACGGCTCACATTCAGAATGTGGGCGATACTCCTGTTACTGCTAACGGTCAATATTGCGGCACTCGCGGCAAAGGTTTGAGGGTTGAGGGGATGACGGTTTGGGTTGAGCCGAAAGCGTAAGAATAGAGAATGAATGGAAAATTAGCAGTGGCATTTTCCATTCATTTTGTGTTGTTATATTAGGTTTGATTGGTTGGTTTTTGATAATTTGCGGGATAATAGGGGCTGGTTTTACCAAGCATCTACGCCAAAAACTAATAATCCCATAAACCCGCCCCCTCTCTCAACGGTAAACGTCAATGTACATTTTTTCCCTTCGATAAAAGTCAAGGTTGATATAGGTTATTAGTTGTGGGGGGCGGGTTTATGAGATTGTTTGTGTGCGTCAAAGATTATTGGTAAAACCAGCCCCTACAGCATCAAAAACACTTGCACAACTTACGCTAGCAGACACGATATTAATGGTGTAGCACGTGCAACAAGCCTTCTACCACATGACCGATCGCACTTGGAGCAGATTCGCAAGCTGCAGCTTCGGCGGCGCAGTGGCCGGCATGGAGTGCGTTTCCGACAGCCTGACTCCCTCCCTCCACCGCATCGGCACCAAATTGACCGCGATATGTTTCTTTGACCATTTCAGCTTGAATTTTGCTGGTAGTTTCTTCGGGATTCGTTTCCCAATTGCGGATTGTTTGGACAATCTCGAAGCCAGCCCCAATTAACATTCCGAGGACGATCGCAGCAATAAAGTATCCCATAGCTTTCTTTATAGTTTGAGGTTTGCTGTATCTAATCTAGGGTGGCATTTGAAGGCAGACAGGATGAAAACCATTGCTATTGAGTGCGGATTTCCACCTGCTAGAACCGTCGTTATTTGCTAAATTGAGGACTAGAGTTTTCACTCAAACAATGGCAACATGGCATAACTTACCCTTCCAAAGCCGCCAAAAGACACAGCAATAAAGCCTCCGTCCACTCGACTACAGCACCGTAAGTATCGCCCGTGTGGCCGCCCAAACGGTGGTTAAACCAGGCTCCGGCAAAAATTCCGATCGCACTTCCCCCCAAAGCCATCCCCACCGCCAACAGCCACCGATCGCCCTCCAAGACAACTTGCACCACGCTCAAACTCAGCAGCAACAGCACTCCGGGGATAAAATCAAAAGGAGAATAAATCGATTCCTTGTGAAAAGCTCCCTTACCCTCTGCCCGGAGATAGGGATAGCGGGCGATCGCCACCAGTTGGGCCCATCTCCCCCAACCCGCCACACCCATCAAAGCCAGCCACCGATAGTTATTCAAGTCCGACAGAGCGGCAGTTTTCAGCAGCACGATCGCGATCGCAGCCATCGCCCCAAAGGCTCCTGTAACGCTGTCCCGCATGACTTCCAGCCTGCGTACCGGGTCTGGTACAGCCAGCCCGTCCGCCGCGTCCATTGCCCCGTCTAGGTGCAGCCCGCCAGTCACGGCGATGCCCAAGACTACCACCAAGGCCGATCGAGTCAGAGCAGGCATTCCCAACAACTGCAACCCAACATCCCCCAGTCCCAGCATCCCCCCAATCAAAAGCCCGATCGCCGGTGCCAAGCGGGCAATGCCCCGAAACTCCAAAGTCCAAGACACCGGTACCGGCAAACAAGTATAAAAAGCGACTGCGGCTGCGATGGCAGCGCCTTGATTCCGGAAAAAGTCGATCGTAGAGCGAACCCATTTATCATGCACCATAAGATAGAAAATTTTTCATCTGGTATGCAGTTGTCAATCGATTAGCGTGTGCCAGAATTGGACTGTAACACCCTAGTTTTTTGGATCGAGCATTCCTCCTGTCGCCGGCTCTTTTCCCCGGAAAACCTCTGTCGGCAGCGATCCCCAAGCTCCCTATCTAAAATGACTAAACTCAAGATCCGCGTTTCCCTTCCCAAGAATTCTAGCTAACTCCCTGATGTTCAAGACGGGAAAATACTACAACAGAGGCTTTTACTCCATGAGTCACGATCAATTGAATAACAGGGTAGTTGCTCCTTGCATCATCGATACAGGGATTGTCGTCAACAAACGCGATATCAAAAGATTGCTGTTTGATTTAGGACGTGTCCGCTACCTTCACATACAAGATGGCCAGATTTATAGCGAAGGGGAAGGTTATGTGCTCGAAGTCTTCGCCAACCCCCACCGTTCTACCCTGATTGCCAACCATGCGCTTTATTTGAACGTGTATAGTTTTGATTACCTGGAACTGAAACAGTCGCCTGAAGATGGTGCTTATTTTGACCTGATTCAAGATGGACGGCAGTTGCGGTTAATTCCCCTCTCCAATCCTTTGCAAGAGCAATTCGCCCGGAATTTAAATGCTGCGGCATTGGATGCGGTGGTCGATCAGGTACTCTCAGGCAACTGGGATCTACAATTGGACGACGATGATTCCCCGTTTTAATCGTCAGTCAGTCGATTTTAGATTTTAGATTTTAGATTTTAGATTTACTTGCAGCGCCGTGAATCTGGGAGTTAGAACTAAGGTCTAAAATTTTTTGCCCTCCACGACGATTGTCGGAAACTTGTCTCCGTTTTTGGGCGGGGTCATGGTTTTTTTTGTCGCGATGTCATCAACAATAGATTAAATAACACGGACGGCCGAGTAGCGGTTAACGAGCATCGGGGACTAATGACTGACGACAAGGCGAAATTTTCTTTTAAATGCCAGGCTAATTGCAGCCATACCCAAGCGCGTGCAGGGGTTTTTGCTACTCCCCACGGTGTTGTGGAAACGCCTAAATTTATGCCGGTAGGGACACTAGCTAATGTCAAAACTTTGACCCCGGCACATCTTGAGGCGGCGGGTTCTCAAATGGTTTTGGCAAATACTTATCACTTGCACTTGCAGCCGGGGGAAGCAATTGTCGCAGGCGCCGGCGGATTGCATAAATTTATGGCTTGGCCGGGCCCGATGCTGACGGATTCGGGTGGCTTTCAGGTGTTTAGCTTGAGCCAAATGCGGACTATTTCTGAGAATGGGGTGACTTTTCGCTCTCCCCGCGATGGCCGCATGATTAATTTGACACCGGAACGATCGATCGAAATTCAGAATGAGTTGGGCGCTGATGTGATTATGGCCTTTGACGAGTGTCCCCCTTACCCCGCTACGCGGGAGGAGGTGGAGGCGGCGACAAATCGCACTTACCGCTGGCTGCAACGCTGCATGCAAGCTCACTCGCGCCCGGATCAAGCTTTGTTTGGGATCGTCCAGGGGGGCGTTTTCCCCGATTTGCGATCGCGCGCGGCGAACCAGTTGGTAGATTTGGATTTACCAGGCTACGCCATCGGCGGCGTTAGTGTGGGGGAATCGGGGGATTTGATCGCAGAGATTGTGAAGGTGACTGCGCCTCTGTTGCCGGCAAATAAACCGCGTTATTTGATGGGGATTGGGACTTATCGGGAAATGGCGTTGGCGGTGGCGAGTGGCGTAGATATGTTTGACTGCGTGATTCCGACTCGGCTGGCCCGCCACGGAACGGCTTTTGTTCGTGGGGAACGCTGGAATTTGAAAAATGCTCGGTTCCGGGAGGATTTTGCTCCGCTGGATGAGTCTTGCCCTTGTTATACCTGCCAAAAATTCAGTCGGGCTTATTTGGCCCATTTGGCGCGGGCTAATGAAGTGCTGGGGTATACTTTGCTGGCGCTTCACAATGTGACGGAGTTGATTCGCTTTACGGGGAGGATGCGGGAGGCGATTTTGGCGGATAGATTTACTGAAGAGTTTGCCTACTGGCTTGCACCGAGAGTCGATCAATCATGATTGCCGTGGGTAAAGATATGCGACAATTATGAAAATTCTGTTGGATAGGTAGGTTGATTCATGGAAGCTGCATTACTCTTAGCAAAACTGCCCGAAGCTTATTCGATTTTTGAGCCTTTGGTTAATGTTTTGCCGGTCATTCCCGTATTTTTCTTGCTGCTGGCTTTTGTTTGGCAGGCGGCTGTCGGATTTAGATAAGTTTGATTTCATCAAAAGCAGGGGCAATTCACAAATTGCCCCTGCTTTTAGGTATTAAGTTTTGTTTCGTTCTTCTTTCTGGTTTCAGCTACCGCCGATCGCACTTTTGAATGCCGGTCTTTCTGAGATCCGCTTGATGTAATCTACAACAGCCGGATAAGCACTGAGGTCTAGTTTTAGCATCATTGGAATGTAGGCTAAAATTGACCCGACTGCTGCGTCGGCGACGCCGAATTCATCACCCATTAAAAACGGCTGTTTCTCGAAAATTTCATTTAACGGTTTTAACAACTTGGGAGTTTCGCGATCGCGAGTTGCTTCTGTAAATATTCCCGGCCCCAGGGTGGCGTTAGCAAACGTGACCCACTGCACGATTTGAGCTTGCTGCTCCAAAGTGTCTGGCATTTTACCATATTTTTGAGCTAAATACAGCAGAATTGCGCCGGATTCCCAAAGTTTAAAATCTCCGTCGGCGATCGCGGGTACTTTGCCGATCGGGTTAATTTCGAGATACTCTGGCTGCAAGTGTGCCCCTGCTTGCATATCTAGGGTGACGAATTCGTAGGGAACTCCTATTTCTTCTAGATACCACTTGACAATTGAGGCCCGGCTGCGGGCTCCGCCGTAAAGTTTCAGCACGAAATTTTTTATCCTTTAACGCAATATTGCTGTTATAGCATTTTTTGGGAATTGGTAATTGGAGTCACCAGAGACTCTGATGTCAATGTTCGACTGATGACTGATGACTAATGACTACTGACTACTGACTACTGACTAATAACTAATTGCCGATAACTAATGGCACTTCTGTCAAGTGCATAAACAAGATTCTGCTGCCAATGAAAATCAAAATTGCTCCACCCAATATCTCAATTTTATTAGCAAACAAGTTGCCGCACTTGTGTCCGATAAACACCCCTGCAAAGGCTAAAAAGAAAGTAATAAATCCGATCGCAGTAACCGCAGGAGCAATAGAATCTTTCAGAACAGCAAATCCGAGGCCAACTGCGAGAGCATCAATACTCGTCGCCACCGACAGCGTTATCAAAGTTCCCGTATCTAAGGGATTGAACTTTTTCTCGCATTCTTCGCTTTGCAGCGATTCATAAATCATTCTTCCGCCAATGAAACTCAAAAGCCCAAAAGCTATCCAATGGTCGATCGGTGTTATCAAAAAACTAAAACTAAGACCGATGAGCCATCCTATTACGGGCATTAAAGCTTGAAAACCTCCGAAAAATAAGGCGATTTTTAAAGCTTTATTGACCTTCATATGTTTGATTGCTAAACCGCTCGAAACAGCAACAGCAAAAGCATCGGCTGCTAGTCCTAATGAAAGTAAAACGGTAGTCGCTGCATCCATTTTTGTAAAATGTTAGGTGTTATAAATAAAGTATTCCTCTTGACTGTTTTAGTTTACACTAAATTTTAATATAATTGCGTTTTTATCATAATCTATTCATTTTTGACTCACATTTATTTCACAATTGGCGAGGGTTGAAAAAATCAGCGGTTAGCTGTATTCTCTAAAAGATTATTTATCAAGTAGCAGAATTGACTATGCCGCCATCTAGACCCTACCAGCCATTGCTGCTCAGATTACTGCATGGGGTTAACGCTGCGATCGCCCTTTTAGCAATTTTGAGCGCATTTCTGGTTTACAACACCTACGATGGGCGGCTTGGCAAAGTCCCCGTGCCTCAGATTGCAGATATTATCGGGATTCACGGCACTTTTGGCAAGATGTTGCTGTTAGGAATAATGCCAGCTTTTGCATTGTACAGTTTCCACGCAGGTCAAAAACGCTTGGTGCAGCCGGATTCTTTTGGCAAACTAACGCAGTTGGGAAAACCGATTTGGTGGTACAGTTTGCACCGGATTGTGAATACGTTGATGTTGCTGGCACTGACTTGGGCGATCGCTTCTGGCAGTATGGTTAAGGAAGAATGGCTGCCGGCTGGGGAATTGACGCAGGTTTGGTATTATTTACACGCTTCTGGTTGGATGGTATTGGTGTTTTGTCTGGCAATGCACTTGTTGATGAGTGCGAAGGTGGGGGGTTTGCCGCTAATTTTGTCGATGTTTGATGCCGCATATCGCCCGGAAGATTCGCCGGCGGCTTGGTGGAAGAAAATTCGCTCTTTGGTCGATCGCTCTTAATGTGAAAGTGCTTAAAGTGAAAATGCTTAAAGTGAAAATGCTTAAAGTGAAAATGCTTAAAGTGAAAATGCTTAAAGTGAAAATGAACAAAAATATTTTATTAATTGTTGTGGAAGTCTTGGTAATGGGAGGTTTGTTGTTTGCGGTGGTTGCACCTTTATTATTTCCCTAATCCTATCATATCAAGTTTGGTTAAAAAATGATAATCAGGTTTGTAGTGAGGACTTCAGTCCTCCGTTTTATGAGGACTAAATTCCTCGCTACAAACCGACATTAAGCTTTTCGCGGAACTGGCGGGCAAGATTTGCGACGGGTTTCCCTGGCGACAAAATGCGATAGATATCAAAAGATGGGCAATTTTACCCTAAACTCAGCACCGCCCCCAGTTTGAGATTTCATTTGAGGTTTAACCGGAGATTCAACTGTCAGCCTGCCGCCGTGCAATTCTACAATAATTTTATAGCACACCGACAGCTCCAACCCTGTAAAATTTTTAAATGATTTAGTATGGCAAGAATGACCAAATATTTTCTGTTGAATTTCCGGCGGAATTATAGAGCCATTGTGGGCGATCGATACAACAATAAATCTGCCTTTATATTCCTCGACAATATCGGTTTTGATTGTAATAATTTGAGCAGAGTTTTCAATACTTTTAACTGCATCTATAGCATGGCTGATCAGACTCGCGAATACCTGACTCAGTTGACCGGGATAACACAAAATTGGCGGCAGGTTGTGGTACTCCTTGACTACTAATATTTTTGGCTCCAGTCGGTGAGCCAGCAACAGCAAAAGATTATCGATGCTCTCATTAACGTTGGCGTGTTCTTTGTTGGCTTCATCAGGAAGTGAAAAATTTCGCAAAGCCAGGACTATCTGGCGAATGCCATCGGCTCCTATTTTCAAAAAATTGAGGATTTGTGGCAACTCTTGGCTGATAAAATCTAGGTCGCAAGTCTCTATTTTTTTGGCAATTCGCGGCACAGGTTCGGGATATTGTTCGCGATAGAGGCGAATTATACTAAGCAAATCTTTGATATAATCGTTGAGGTGAATCAGGCGACCGTAAATAAAGTTAATCGGGTTATTAAGTTCTTGGGCAACTTCGGCGGCTAGTTGACCCACCATTGTAATTTTTTCACTTTGTAATAACTGCTCTTCGGTGATTCTTAGTTTGGCTAATACTTCTTCCAAAAGTTTGAGTTCTTCTTGAATTTGCCCGTGGAGTTGGGATTGGGAAATTGCGATCGCCAGCGAGTCTGCAATTGCTTCCAAAACTTGCACCTCGTTGGGAGTCGCAAATCGGCGGTTTGCACAGGCGAACAGATATCCAAGCCGATGATTCTCAGTTAGTATGGGTACTGCTGCGTAGTGACTATTTCGGAGTTCGATATGGGTGTGTTCCTCAGACGCTGTGGCATCAGGGACACCGGTTTTATGTAGCAGTATCGTTTCGCAGCGGTGAAGCCGTGCAGCTAAATCTCCAGATGGCCCTCCTGGAACACCAAAGATTCCCAAGCGCGCCGGCAAACTTTCCCGGCAATATTCCCAGCCAAATTCTAACGTATCTTGTCGGGGATCGTACCATGCGAAAATTGCTCGATCGAGCTTCAGTAAAGTACCGAGTTCGTCTACTGTAGTTTGGAGGATGCGATCGAGGTCTAAGCAAGCGCGAATGCGGCCAGTTAAGCGGTGGAGAAGGGCTTCTGTGCGACTGCGAATGCCATTTAGGGCAAACAGCTTGAGCGCCACAATTGCGGAGAAAATAGCTGCGGCGGCAAGTACGCCGGCGGCTACTGCTAGTATCTTGAAAGGAAGGAGTTCTTTTTCGAGATTGTCGCGGGGAATTACGAGGGCGATCGACCATTCAGCTTGTTCTAAAGGAAGATAAGCAACATAAACTCTGGCGTCGTTGATTTGAGTCAGCACAATGCCCGTTTTTTGATAAACCATCTCCCGGGCTACATTTGCCAAATTAGTATCTGCAGATTCTAAAAGACTGGGAGCCGATTTGTCGATATTTCCGATTAATCGAGCGTCGGGATGCACAATCGGCACTCCTTGAGAATTGAGAACAAAAGCGTAAGTTCCTGCCCCATATTCCAGCTTTCCTACTACTTCGGCAATTCGATCCATGCTAATGACGCCGTTCATTACTCCGATCGGCTTTTCGGTTGTTTTATCAATAGAATTTACCGAATTTGACCACACCGGAGCTGAAATGGGAACAATACTTTGTCCTTTGAGCGTGCGAGAACTGGTAGGATCTGAAACATAGACTTCCCCAGCCATTGCCTTTTTGAAGTGTTGGCGATCGCTCACATTAATCAACGCTCTGCCGACTTTTGTGGTGAAATAAGAACCGTGGGGATCAATTAATGCCAAGTGCTGGAATTTTTGTAGTCGATTTACTTCCGATTTTAAATAAGGCTCTGCCACTGACCAATTCATGGAACGAACGGGAGGAGTGTGGGCGAGGATTTCGATCTCAGCCTTTCTAGTGCCGAGCCAGCGATCGATCTTGTTGGCGCGAGCCCTAACTTCTAACAAAGCATTTCGCTCGCTTTTGGTGATAATCAAGCGGCGAACGCTTTGATAGCTGATACAACCCGTGATGCTAGCTGCCAGAATTGTTACCCCCAAAATTAAGAGCGCAGTTTGGTACCCAAGATGGTATTCGCCCTTTAATCCCGCTGGCAATAGTCGAGTTAATTTCCACCACTTTACTCTCGCAAAGCTTCGCATGGTTTGACCAATTTGTGAGATTGAAATCTTTAGCTCACCTACGATCTACTCGCCCGCCCGCTAGTAGTCTTAAACTACGAGCATTTAATAATTGCGGGGATTTTTTAATTTTTTCCCACCGAGCATATCCTATCGTTTCCGGTTGCACGGGAATGATATAAAGGACACGGCAGTGCCGTTTCCCTACCCAGGTTAATTGTAGGGACACGGCAGTGCCGTTTCCTGGCGGTGGGTAATATTAATCCCGATGCTACCCGATTGGATATCACTTTGTTAAACAGGAATAATATTATACCACATTTTTGACCAATTAAAAATTTTTATCAACTACTTAATTATTTTTACAATCGTTAATAATTTATGTTATTGAGGTGATGTGAGCAGTAGACTTTTTAGGTGTAGATGTTGGGTGTGTGTCTTAATTAATAGTCCAGACTGTTTTTAGTTTGTAGTCTGAAACCTGTGATTTTCGGTTGGTATTTCGAGTACGCGATCGCGTTGGAACCCTTATTTTGCGGTTGTAATCAAAAACTGTCCGCTGTATTGCTTAATAACAAAATATTAAAAGTTTTTCGTTTATTATTAATGAAATAAAAAGTTGTTAAATCTTGAATTTATATCTCAACACTCAAAAGTATTTTCGGTGCATCCGCTGGCTGAGGCACTGTTAAATTGCCCCAGTTGCGGGATTTGTTTAAAGAACCTTGTGAGTGTGTTCGTGCTGTTTCACATTGTCTTCAGTGCGAATGACGCGCTCGGAGTTGAGCACCCTTTTGCGTTCTAAGGAATAAGTAAAGTCGTTGCGAACTGTTCCCAAGGGAATGTGAAGTTGAGCTTGGGGGCGGATTTTGTAAGTGCGGGCAGCGGCGATCGCCCGAAAGCCAAATTCTTCGCTAAACTGAGCTGATGTCGGGAATTCTGGCAACATTTTGGGTGTTTCGCCGTCGAGCACTGCTCCCAAAGTCGTCCCGCAAATCATTAAATAAGATGTGGGAATTCCCTTCAAAATTGCTTCCAAAGCTGCTGAGGGAATAGCTTCGATTACTTGCACTTCAAAAACTTCGCCTTCTTCTTTTATGAAGCAGGTAGCTACACCGACTGCTATGTAGTCGTCGGTGCAGAGATCAGGAGCGTTGGGATAAACTGTTGCAGTCGTCATAAGAAAAGCTTGGTAGTGTGGAAACCGGGAACGAGAAATTATATCATTTCCGGTTACACCGGAATGATGTTGACTGTTGACTGTTGACTGTTGACTGTTGACTGTTGACTGTTGACTGTTCACTGTCAACCGTCAACCGTCAACTCGAATTTACTATTCCGATGCTAACGGATTTGATATTAAGCGATTTTAGATTTTAGATTTTAGATTTGAAATTTGAGTTTTCTTCCAGGGGTTTTTCCCGGGATTTTACGTGAAAAATCTCAAACCGTCTGTTCTAAACCTAAAATTTTTTGGTTAAGCTCCAAGGAGCCGATCGCACGAGTGTGTCGATCGTACCACATCAAGGTAGATGCCGGATGATTCGGCAAGGATTCCCCGCCGCCACGACGTTTGCGGGAATATCTTTGACAACAACACTGCCTGCGCCGATCGTGCTATTGTCGCCAATAGTGACTCCTGGACAAATAATACTGCCGCCGCCAATCCAAACATTATTGCCAATATTAATTTCAGCCGCGAGTTCTTGGCCAGAAAGCCTTATTTCCGGGTCTGTGGGGTGAAGAGCGGTGTAAATTTGTACGTTGGGCCCGCACAGTAAATTTTCGCCAATGTTAACTCGATTGCAGTCGAGAATCACGCAACCAAAATTCATGTACAATCCGTTTCCCGCATAAATATTGCTGCCGTAGTCGCAGTAGAAAGGTGGCTCGATTTCAACTTTTGGCCCAACTGCACCGAACCATTCTGCGAGAATTTCTAACCGTTTGTCTGGTTCGTCTTCGCGGGTATAATTGTAAGTTCTGGCGAGGCGGCGAGCTCGTTGGCGCTCTAAAATTAATTGCTCATCAGCAGCTAAATACAATTCGCCGGCGAGCATTTTTTGTTTTTCGGTTTTTTCCATCAGAGTAGGCGGTTGTAACCGCAACTATACAAACTTTCCTCGCTCTTTAACAGACTGAAGAATAATGTAGGGTGCGCTAGGCGCACCTTACCGCTATAATTAGCGCGTCAGATCATTTTTTGATGTTGTAGCAGACATTTAGGGTTCAGGTTTGGACTGCAAACAAGCAGCTAAATCCAGATTGGCTAATTTCTCAAATGCTCGATCGATCGATCCTTTTCCCCGCAAAAAACCAGTATTTGCACCGGGACAAATATACTGTAAAGTTTCCGGCGAAAATCGATCGATAATTGACTTCACGCTGTTAATTTGCCGGGGCCAGTGAAAAGTTTTTGGCGTCCACAGCGGTACTGGGGCGGCTTCTCGGTTGGGGAGCAAGTGCCTACCCGAAAACACCACTCCACCGCTGCCACTATGATAAAGGCAAGAGGAACCAGGAGAATGGCCGGGAGTCCAAAATGCTTTGATTCGATCGCTCACAACAAATTCTCGCTCAAAAACCGTCACCTTCAAACCCGGCAGTAAATAAGCTTCCTGTTCTTGAATCAGGATCTCGCACCCCGTGGCTTCCTGAATCTCCCGCGCCTTGGCGATAGCGCCACGGTGGGTGAGGAACAGCAGTCGCACGCCGCCGTGTTCCCGCAAAAATGTTTGGTTAATCTCATCCCAAGCGGGACAATCCACCAGGATGTTAGTTTGGTTTTCTACAATGAAATAGGCTGTTGCACCCAGGGTATCCCGGTTAGGGGGGAAAGCCAGAATATTGTCGAGCACGGGCCTGGGTTGTTTGGAGACTGAACTCTGTTGTTTCAAGGAAGTATTTCAGAAGGGAATGGGATAAATATTATGTTCTTTTTACTATGGTTGTTCGTATTGGGGCTGATCTCGTACTACTTGTTGCAAAACGGCACCAGCCGCATCACTAGGACTCCGATATGGCTGCTGTGGCTGGTAATGATGGCGCCCGCGCTGATTTGGGGTGGTTGGATTTTAGTTTACGGCACGAGCAAAACTGTACCGCCGGAGTTGGTAATTATACCTTTTCTGGTTTGCCCTTTTTTGTATTGGTTTTTGGTACAGTTGGGGCGCAAGAAAATTACCGCCGAAACTGCTGAGCAGATAGCAAACTCTGCGACTGAACCTGCAAAGCCAAAACCGCCCGTGCGCCCGATCGATGCAGCGGAAGAAGCGAGTTTGCGCGATTGTTTTCCTTGGTCAATTTACTTTTTGCGAGATTTGGAATTTCGGCCACAGGCTGTAATTTGTCGCGGACAGTTGCGTACCAACCCGGAGGCGGCTTATCAGGCAATTCGGGAGAATGTGGAGAGGCTTTTTGGCGATCGCTTTTTAGTAGTATTTCAAAACAGCTTGAGCGGTCAACCTTTTTTTGCTATAGTTCCCAATCCCAGCCACCAATCAGGGGAAACTCCTGTCAAAACCGAATCTGTAACCAGGCCATTTTTTGCATTAGCTTTGCTGCTGATCACGGTGTTTACGACTACCCTTGTCGGGACGCGACTTGCCGGAGTTACTGAACAAGCTTTGCAGTCTAACCCATCAATGTTGCTGCAGGGTTTGGCTTACTCGCTGGCTCTAATTACAATTTTAGCAATTCACGAATCCGGCCACTATTTAGCTGCCCAATTCTACAAAATTCGCACGACTTTGCCTTATTTTATCCCGATTCCTTTTTTCTTAGGAACTTTTGGGGCTTTCATTCAAATACGGAGTCCAATTCCCAACCGCCGAGCTTTATTTGATGTTAGCATTGCCGGCCCCCTGGCGGGTTTAGTGGCGACAGTGCCCTTATTAATTTGGGGTTTGAATCATTCGACTATTGTACCGCTGTCTGACAAGTCGGGAATGTTAAACTTTGACTCTTTCAAACCCAGTTTTTCGCTGCTGATGACTTTGTTGAGCAAGTTAACCTTGGGTGGCGCTTTGAATGCGGAAACTGCGATCGATTTGCATCCGGTAGCGGTGGCGGGTTATTTGGGTTTGATCGTGACGGCGTTTAATTTGATGCCGGTGGGACAACTCGACGGCGGGCACATTGTACACGCGATGTTCGGCCAGCGAGCGAGTATGGCGATCGGGCAAGTTGCTAGACTTTGTATGCTGCTGCTTTCTTTTTTGGAACAGGGTTTGCTGCTGTGGGCGATTATTTTGTTTTTCACACCGCTAAACGACGAACCGGCGTTGAATGATGTCAGTGAATTGGATAATCGGCGGGATTTTTTGGGGCTAATGGCGATCGGGCTTTTGTTAATGATTTTGTTGCCCGCGCCCAGGGTACTCCTTGAGTGGTTAAATGTTTAGCAGGAAGAAGGAAGTTCGGCAACGGATTCTGTAACGGATTTAACTAACAGATCGATGTCGAAGTTCGAGGGAATAGAGAGGAAGAAAGAAAAGAGAGGTTGACAAAATCCTGCAAGGGTTGCTATACAAGCGAGTTTAGAATTTATCCACTCGCTTTCTATCTCGAAGTAATCTTTATTTTCACCGACTGATTAGAGAAATATGTCTTACAAATCCTTTACTTTCCAACAATTAGAAGAGCGATTTGGATTGGAGCTATCACTCAGTCCTATCTTGAGTGCCAAGGTGTTTCCTGTAGAACCATCCGAATGGCTTTGGAGAGCAATCGAAATTAGTTCTAACACTGCTGTTACAACTGTAAAAGAACGTTCGGAACGGATTGTTTCTCCTATTCTGTTAGAATTTAGAGAAAGGAACAACAGACAATTTTCTATTTTTTCTGGTTGGTCATTTGATGTAGATGCTGAGCTGGGATTGAATGGGGAATGCGACTTTCTATTGTCTTCCGTGCCGTTTGATTTTGAAATAAAAGTTCCGGTTTTTGCCTTGAGAGAAACTAAAGGCGGAGAAATAGAGTCTTGTTTGCCACAGTGTGCAGCACAAATGGTAGCTGCTCAGCTATTTAACGAACGCGAACACAATTCCATACCTGCAATATATGGCTGCGTAACTACTGGCGTTGTCTGGCGGTTTCTTAAATTAGAAGAAAATAATTTGATTATTGATCTTGATGTTTATTGTCTTGATAATGTTCCTATGATTTTAGGTGTTTTGCAAACAATAATTAATTTATACCAATAATTTAATGAAGATAATAAAATAGTTTGCTATGGGGTATTTCAGTGTTCACTAGAACCTTAATTAGAGTTTTAACTAGATGCGAGAGCGAAAATTTTTAACCGAAAATCCAATAATCTAGCTCTAGAAATGATCGCAATTACTCCCGAACAAATAGCGCTAATTCCGCTCTATCGCGAGAGGTGGCGACAAATTGGACTTTCGATAGAACCAGTCGATCGCCCGCAAGCGACAGCGGCCATCAACACCGCCTACAACATCATCGGCTGTCCTGAACCGAAAATTATTTTCTGTGACAGCCCTTACATAGCTTTGGAAGCAATTGAACCGCTAAGGATACGCGATTCGGGCCTGGGAACTGCCAGCGAAATCCGAAACAAAATTCATAATGAATTGTACGATATATTAAGAAGTCAACTCGGCAGGGAATTAGAAAATAAGATTTACAGCCAACTCTATAATCCGCTGTACGCTCAACTAATGAATCAACTGCACCTTCATGTTAAAGACGAAGTTTACGTCAAATTAGCACGTAAGTTGGGCGGGAGATTTCAGAGATTCCTGATCGATCAGGCTTATCATAATAACAGCATAGTTTCCGAACTGTCAGCCTGTCACGGAAGTTGGGTGGATTTTTGTATTGGCGTGTTAAATTTGGAGTACGATCGCCCTTTATACTCAGCCTTTAAATCTTTAGTGGAAAACTGCGGCTGGATTTACCCGTTTGAGAGAATGTGCTTTGTGTGCGATCACCCGATACAACTTCATTTTGATAGCGAATATTTGCTCCACGCTTTATGTCAACCAGCGGTTGAATTTGCTGACAAGTTCAGTGTATACTCTTATCGTGGCGTCCGACTGCCGGAAAGAATCGGTCAAGTTCCGCCCCAATCTTGGCAAGCTTCATGGCTGTTCACAGAACATAATGCCGAAGTGCGGCGAGTTGTGATTCAGGCGATCGGCTATCCGAGAATTTGTCAAGAATTGCAAGCAACTGAATTGGATAGTTGGCAAGAATATACTTTGTTGAAAATTGAGAATAATATTGACATAGAGCCAATTTATTTGTTAAAGATGACTTGTCCGAGTACGGGGCACCTTCATGTTTTGCGAGTGCCGCCAAAAGTGGGCTCGGCTAAAGAAGCGATTAGCTGGGTAAATTGGGGAATAGATCCCGAAGAATTTCAAGTCCAGACTTGAGGGAAACTTTAGAGTTTTGAGTGCGCGAGTTTACAGTTAAAGAATTACAGCGCCACAAAAGTAGCGTTCTGCACAAGTCCAGAACAATTAAAAAATGTAGAATTGCAGCCACCGCTTGATACTATGTACTCTGGCAGCTAAAACCCACAACTTCAAATCGACATGAGCCAGCATTCAGACCGCATTGCCCCTCACGGCGGCATCCTGGTCAACCGCATTGCCACACTAGACCAAAGACAAGAATTTTTCGATAAAGCAGAAGTCTTGCCGCGAGTCCAGCTTTCGGATCGATCGATCTCCGACCTGCAAATGATCGCCATCGGCGCCCTGAGTCCCCTCAAAGGGTTCATGAACGAAGCTGATTATAGATCGGTCGTTAAACAAATGCGCCTCTCCAACGGCCTTCCGTGGTCGGTTCCCATCACCCTCTCGGTAACAGAAGAAGTCGCCGCCCCCCTGAAAACAGGAACTTTAGTGCGCCTCGACACGCCGTCGGGCAAATTTGTCGGGCTCTTGGAACTTGCAGAAAAATATCACTACAGTAAAGAAGAAGAAGCCCTCAACGTCTACCGCACCGACGACCTCAAACACCCGGGCGTCCAGGTAGTAGACAAATCAGGCCCCGTTAACCTCGCAGGCGACATTTGGCTGCTGGAACGCGGACTAGATCCCCGGTTTCCCCAATACCAAATTGACCCGGCGAAATCGAGAATGCTGTTCACTGAAAAAGGATGGAAAACCATAGTCGGTTTCCAAACCCGAAACCCCATCCACCGGGCACACGAATACATTCAAAAATGCGCCTTAGAAACAGTAGACGGCTTGTTTCTGCACCCGCTAGTCGGGACGACTAAGGATGACGACATCGCCGCTGACGTGCGGATGCGCTGCTACGAAATTCTGCTAGAAAAATACTATCCAAAAGATCGCGTAATTTTGGCAATTAATCCGGCGGCGATGCGCTACGCCGGGCCGCGAGAAGCAATTTTTCATGCTTTAATCCGCAAAAACTACGGCTGCACTCACTTTATCGTGGGGCGCGATCACGCTGGAGTTGGCGATTATTACGGCACTTACGATGCCCAATATATTTTTGACGAATTTGAGCCGGGAGAATTGGGAATTGTGCCGATGAAATTCGAGCACGCTTTCTATTGCACACTGACGGAACAAATGGCTACAACTAAAACAAGCCCAAGCACTCCCGAACAACGGGTGCATTTGTCGGGAACCAAAGTTCGGGAAATGCTGCGCGCTGGAAAATTGCCGCCGCCGCAGTTTTCCCGGCCGGAAGTCGCCGCAGAATTAGCCAAAGCCATGAATATTTTCAATTACGAGATTTAAATCTTGATCTTGGGTGTGGGCGACATTCTGAATAGTTTTGAATTTTGAGTTTTGAGTTTTAAATGGGAAATTTTAAACTTAAAGCTCAAAACTTAAAACTTAAAAATTATCTTAATACTAAACACTCACAACTTAATTAAATTCCCTAAAATTATTGAGGGGAATTTAACTGAAAATTCAAAACTTAAAATTCAAAGCTATTTAAAAATGGGACTCAAGCGGCGGGAATTTTTGCAGCAAGCTGGCCGGGTGCTGGCCGCCATCGGCATCAGCGAGGCCCTGTGGCTGCCGTTGGGCGATCGCTACCTCCAAGCCTTAGCGCAACCGACAGCCAGGAAATTGGCTTTGTTGGTGGGCGTTGACAAATATCCAGACTCGCCCCTGCACGGCTGCGTCACGGATGTGGAACTGCAGCGGGAACTACTGATACATCGGTTTGGGTTTGTGCCGTCGGACATTTTGACTTTGACTGACGCTCAAGCTACGAGGGAGAATATCGAGACGGCTTTTATCACTCACTTGACTCAACAAGCAAAACCCGGTGACGTGGTAGTTTTTCACTTTAGTGGCTGCGGTAGCCGAGTCAGTTTGGGCGAGTCTCCCGGAAAAATCCAAAACAGTTTGGTGCCGGCGGATGATGTTTTGCCGCTGTTAGCAAACCGGGCGGTGAACGATATTTTAGAGGAAACGCTGTTGCTGTTGATGCGATCGCTCGCGACAGAAAATGCGATCGCCATCCTCGACACCAGCTACCACTATCGGGGTTTCCCCACCAACGGCAACTTTCGCATTCGCTCCCGCCCCCGCCCCACCATCGGCGAGCCTCGCCTCGCAGAATTAACGTTCGCCGAAGGCCTCCGAACCCGCAAAAATCTTCGTCCTGCGGCCACCGTACTTGCCGCCGGTGCGGATTCCCAACTCGCCGCCGAACAAGAGTGGAACGGATTTACCGCAGGTTTGTTTACCTACGCCCTCACCCAAACTTTGTGGTGGGCAACTCCCGCTAGCAGCTTCAGCGTCAATTTCAGTCGCGCTGCAGGTACTGTCGAGCAAATCGCGGGGTTATCGCAGCAACCGCAAATTCTCAATCACGATTTAACAACCGCGGCGGCGGTAAATTTTTCAAATTTAATCTTCAATTCCCCTGCATCTGACGGCGCTGTGACGGCGGTGGAAGAGGGGGGCAAAACTGTGCAGTTGTGGCTGGGCGGTTTGTCGCCCTCGGTTTTGGAGTGCTCCGGGGGTTCTGTGTTTGCTGTGGATTCCTCCGAGGGCGCGAGGCTTTTGCTGCGGGGACGCACGGGCCTCTCTGCTAAAGCCCAAGTTTTAGACGGGTTCGATCGAACAAACGGCGAATTAACTGTCGGCGAACTCGTGAGGGAAGAAATTCGGGTATTGCCGCGAAACATCGGTTTGACAGTAGCTTTGGACTCAGGTTTGGAACGCATCGAGCGCGTGGACGCTACCAGCGCCTTTGCGACTGTGCCGCAAGTTTCGGCGGTAGGCAGCGAGCAATTGGCTGACTGTCGGTTCGGCAGAGTCCCGGAAACAACTTTAGCCGAAACAGTCTCGCCTCACGAGCCTGCTTTGTCTCAAAGCCGTTACGGTTTGTTTTCTTTGGCTCAAATGCTGATTCCCGATACTGAGGGCGATGGGGGAGAAGCAGTCAAGGTGGCGGTGCAGCGCTTGACTCCGCAGTTGAAAGCGCTGCTGGCTGGGAAGTTGCTGCGGCTGACAGCCAATGAGGGATCTTCACGCCTGAAGGTGCGAGCAGTGCTGGCAACTACTGCACCCCAAGCGCGGGCCGTGGCGCAGCGAGAGCCGGTGCGGGCAGGCGGTGATTATCGGCTGGAACCGCTGAGCGGGGAAAGTGAGAAATCCGCCAGCGCTCATATACTAAGTTTAACAGAAGGCAGTCGAGTTCGGTACAGATTGTATAACGACAGCGATCGCCCGGTTTACTTTGCGGTGTTTGGCTCGGACAGCGCGGGACGGCTGTCTGTGCTCGGCGCTGAGGGCAAAGAGGCTGTGGGTGGAATGTCGCGGGCGATCGCTCCGGGAGAGAATTTGACCGTGCCGGCGGCTGGGACGAGCGGGTGGCCGGTATCTGCGCCGATCGGACTTGCGGAAATTGTGATTATATTTAGTGAGAATAGCTTCGATCGAACTCTGGCTGCAATAGAAGCCGAAATGCAGCAAACGAGGGATGCGCTGCCAATTCGAGTGTTGTTGAATCCTTTAAATGTGGCGCGGGCTGTACTCGAAGATTTGCACGCGGCTAGCATTCCGGGGGTACAGAAAGTGGGGATATCGACGGATGATTTGGCTTTGGATGTGAATGTTTGGGCAACTCTGAGTTTTGTTTATCGGGTAGTTTAAGTGAAAAATGGGGACTGGGGAATGTTTTCTATAACCTATAATCTGAATCTATCCCAGTACGAAATCGATATTCACTTCCAAATCAGGAAAGGCGAGCGACGCAACTTGTTGACCCCGCCACAACTTTTGGATTAAACTGTAACCATTAGGAGTTGGCTGGCGGTAAACTTCTAAACATTGTGCCTCTATATCTACTAGCCAGACTTCTTGAATGAGCGATTGAGCGTAAATAAGAACTTTCACATCTCGATCGTAATCAACCGTGCTATCGGATACTTCTATCAACAGCAAAACTTCTGACGGTAATGGATGTGCAGTTGAATAGTAATCAGCCCTGGGTTTCAGCAATACTATATCAGGTTGAGGTTCGGTGCGATCGCTCAACTGGATGGGGTTTTGCACATCCAGAAAAGCCCGGTTACTGGGAATTTCGCTGAACAGTCCGATGAATCGTCTCACACAGGAAGCATGACGAGTTCCAATTGCTGCCATTTGGATCAGTTCTCCTTCTATCAGTTCTACCCGATCGCCCTCGGAAAGAATACCAGCTTTGCCCATTAAATGATATTCTTCTACGGTCAACAACCTTTTGAGTAATTGCACTGCCATAACCCACCGCGCTGCTAATTGTTATTTCAATTGTAGTCAATCTGCCAAATGAAAAGTTATGGTCATGAGTAGTTGGTAATGTCAACCGTCAACCGTCAACCGTCATACCAATTTTTTATGAGGCTGCATAGAATCCGATCACCCTAGCGCCCCCCTTAATAAGGGGAGTAGGGGGTGGGACAAGATTCCGATCAAAGTCCCCCAACAACCAGGGGGATTTAGGGGGATCGAGATATGTGCAACTTCACATTAAATTGGTATCAACTGTCAACTGTCAACTGTCAACTGTCAACTGACTGATAAAGCTTTTCTACCATTTGAGCCAACCGTTTCATAGCAGTTTCAATCTCATCATTTGTTGCAGTTAAACTAATGCGTAAACACTCATGTTTGTGCTGCCAATCTTCCCGCAAACCGGGGAAGAAGGAACTTCCTGGCACCACAATTACGCCGACTTTTTTCAACTCTTGGTACAGTTCCCAATCAGTGATTGGCAAATCTTTCAGCCATAACCATGCGAAAATTGCTCCTTCGCCCCGGTGCAAAAACCACGGCAAATCCTTCGGCATTGCTTGTTCTAGAGTGCTTTCTACGATCGCAAATTTGCCTTGATAGTACGGCCGAATTACGTTGATGGAGATGTCGGCAAGAGCGCCGGATGTAATCGCACGAGTTGCGATCGCCTGTCCGTATCTCGGCGAATGAATGCACATATTGGTCTGAAAACATTCTAATACTTGAATGAGTTTTTCATCGCCGATCGCAATTCCGATTCTTTCACCCGGCAATCCGGCTTTCGACAAACTCATACAGTGCACGATATTGCCGCCAAAAATCGGCGTCATTTCGGTAAAATTCAAGGACGGGAAGGGAGGGCCGTAGGCGGAATCCACGAACACCGGCGCGTCAAAAGCGGCCGCTAAATCGGCAATTTTCTTCACTTCCTCGTCGCTGAGAACGTTGCCGGTGGGGTTGCAGGGACGGGAAAAAATGACGCAGCCGGTGGTTTGGTCGATCGACAATTGGCTGAAATCCGGGCGGTATTTGAACCTGTGGGCGGCGGCATCAATATCGAGGGTGGGTTTGCAAGCGACTACCGCTTCGGGAATCAAGCTAACGCCGCCGTAACCGGTGTAGTCTGGGCTCAGCGGTAAAACAATATTTTTAAGCTGTTTGCTGGTAGTGTAGCCGCCGAAAGCGTTGGCTGCGTAGAAGTAAATTGATTGACTTCCGGGAGTAATTAGAATATTGCGATCGGTCAAATTCAGTCCGTAACGCTGATTAAAATCCGCCAAAACCGCATTGATTAAGGGCTGATAACCTTGACTGGAACCGTAGCGACAAACCACCTCGCCGTATTCCGGGCTCGCCAAAAGTTCCGCAGTGCAGTCGCGCCACAACTGCTCGACTTCCGGTAAAATCACCGGATTTCCGGCGCTCAAATTGATAAACTCCTGCCCGCTGCCGGCTCTAAGAGTTTCAATAATATCTTTCATAATTGCCCGAACTCCCGTGAGGTGGGACATCTGAGCGCCAAATTGAGTCAGGGCAGGGTTCATAGCAAATGCAGCGACAATGATAAAAGTTTACAGTTTACCCATAATAACTCCAGTCGCAGGCGTTAGCCTAGCTGATCTGGGGCATGGGTTGTCGATCGAGCATCTGATGAATTCAATAAACTCGATCGCACAGTGTTTTGTTTCTTCCCCTGTGCGCGCGCCGGAGTATAAGATTGTGGCCATTTGTGGAGTTCGATCGAACAGTGTTTTTTACCTAAAAATTAGCGAACCGAACAGCCATCTCTAATTCAAGAGTTGTGGTAAATTTCACGCCGTCGCGCCCGATGAATTGCCGATCCTTGACAACAACCATTGGAAACATCTAAAATTAGTCGTAAAACCCGATCGCAACAGAATTTTATGGGAGCCTGTTACTGCTATAATTACAGGTTTAATCCAGCCTCAAAAATCCGATTTGTTGCTAGCTCATTTTCATGATTCGCGGTTTGCTGACAGCGGTGCATTTTATTATCAATCCGACTCAAGCCAATATCTGTCGTAAGATCGCCCTTTGAGTGGCATTACATAACAAAAACGTAAATTATCACCCAATTAATTGCCGTAAACTTCAACAAAAAAATGACACACTTTCCACTTATAGAATACGAGCAACTTACAGATCCTAAAGCCAAAGCAGTCTACGAAGAAATCTTGACAGACTTGGGGTTCGGCATCGTCCCCAACCTGTTCAAGTCAATGGCAATCAACCCTGACATATTAGAAGCAAATTGGAAAAAATTCCGGGGAACAATCCTACAAGGAGACTTACCCCGCACGCTTAAAGAAATGGTCGGTGTCGCTATTTCCCAATCAAATAATAGCGAGTACGCTCTCCAAGTTCACCTGCACGGATTGTCAGCCTTGGGGATGAGCGAAGAACTACTGCGAACCCTAGTTTCTGACTTTGCCAACTGCCCTTTGCCCAAACGTGATAAAGCCGTAATTACCTTTGGCTTGCTGGCTGCTACAAAGCCCCTGGAAATGACAGAAACTGATTACCAAAACCTGCGGGATTTAGGGCTAGATGATTCTGAAATATTTGAGATTATTGCGACAGCAGACTTGTTTAGCTTTGTCAACCGATATACGGATTCAATAGCCCTCGAAATAGATGCTTTGTAATCTATATTGTATACCCCTATTATGGGCGATCGGCTAGAAGATCAAGATCGAGAAGAACTTCTGTTAACAGCCCGCCGTTTGTTAGCAGAAGCTCAAGCGCTTTCCATCCGCATTTCCGCCGTCAATGAAATTGCTACTGCCATTAACCGCACCCTCGATCTCAGTCAGATTTTGCGGGTAGTAGGTAAGCAAGCCAAATGGCTGCTAGACTTTGAACACTGTAGCGTTTGTCTACACAGCACTAATGCTTGCATGACCTTATTTGGCCCGCATATCCCTGTAGATATTTCAGCCCTGACAGAGGGCGGCCCGATTAAGAAGGCTTTCACAACACGTCAACCTCAATTAATTCAAGAAGCGGGTGCTACTGCGATTTTATCCCCCTACGCTTCCCAAATTATCCTTCCCTTGGAAAGTGAAGGTAAGGTTTTAGGGACAATTAATTTTGCCACAACCAAGCCGGGGGCTTACACTCAAGAAGACTTGCGGATTGGCTATCTTTTGGCTTTGCAACTATCTTCAGCTATCCGCAATGCTGAACGCTTTAAAGAGATAAATAGCCTGTATGCCGAACTTGATGCCGAAAAGCACAAATCTGACCAGCTACTGTTGAATGTGCTCCCGGTTGAAATTGCCGATGAACTCAAAAATAACGGCAAAGTGGAACCACTTTATTATGATAGCGTATCGGTTTTATTTACGGACTTTAAAGGCTTTACTCAGTTATCTGAAAACATGACGCCGCGAGAGTTAGTTGACGAACTAGACTATTGTTTTTCTTATTTCGATCGCGTGATGGATAAATACTCTATGGAAAAACTGAAGACTATTGGCGACAGCTATATGTGCGCTGCAGGAATTCCTACGCCTCGCGCAACACACGCCTTTGACGCTGTACTTGCTGCGATAGAAATTCGACAGTTCATGGATTTGCGAAAAATACAGAAATCTCAACAAAACATTGCTTATTGGGATATCCGCATTGGCATTCATTCAGGCCCAATACTGGCTGGGGTAATTGGCAAGAAAAAGTTTTCCTATGATGTCTGGGGAGATACAGTTAATACTGCATCTCGGATGGAATCTTCCGGTGTCCCTGGAAATATCAATATTTCTCACGACACGTTTGAATTAGTTAGAGATTTTTTTGAATGCGAATACAGAGGAAAAATTTATGCTAAAAATAAGGGCGAATTGGATATGTATTTGGTTCGCCATCTTAAATAAATTTGGGAATGGCTAATTGCTAAGGGAGGATGGCTAAGCGAGCCATACCATTTTAGATTTTAGATTTTAGATTTTAGATTTTAGATTTTAGATTTTAGAATTGGGGATTACTGATTACTAACACGGTTTGCACCACCCAGCCTACAGTTGCTGTTTTTTTAAGGGTGTTAGATATTGAAATAAAACTCCACTATGAACTGAGAATATATCGCTCGAAGTTTTTTCTCAGTGAAGCGGTATTGTATCGCAGTGTCCCCAAGCTATATTAAAATGATCGAGTTGTAGATTTTGAATTTTAATTATTTATGCGTATTTGGCAAGCCGATTTTTACCGCCGCCCTCTCCAAGACGAAACTGGTAAACCACTGTGGGAACTCTTAATTTGCGAATCGGAAGGCAGTTTTCAATTTAGCGCTGTTTGCAGCCAGGGGGACGCAAATTCTAATTGGCTAGCCTCGCAGTTGCAGCAGCAAGCTCAAACTCAGAATTTGCCGGACTTAATTCAAGTATTTAGGCCTCAGTCTCTGGGCTTAATTGAGGCTGCGGGCAAAGTTTTGGGTGTCAAGGTGGAAGCGACTCGCCGCACTCCGACTCTGAAATTGTTGCTGCAACAACGCGCAAAAGAATATTTGAGTATGCCTAATTATACAGGTGAAACTTACAGTGCGATCGCCCTCGACTCGCCGCCGCCCGTACCCTTACCCGAAAACCTCTGGGGCGATGGCTGGCGTTTTGCTTCCCTACCCGCCGGCGACATTGAAGATGCTTTCCAAGGGCGTCCCTTGCCAATTTTGGAAATGCCAGAATTGCTGTTACCGCTGAATTTAGGCTTGGCCTCAACAGTACCCGTACCGGGAGTTGTTATTGACGGTGGACGCCAGTCTATGCGGTTGGCTAGATGGCTTCAGGATGCCAAACCTTTTGCTTTGAATTATATTGCTGGAGAGCCCGATGGATTGATATTGGAAGCTGGGTTAGTAGATAGGTGGGTTGTGGCTACTTTTGAAGATAGCGAGGTGAAAGCCGCGGCCCAAGTTTACCAACAGCGTAAGCAATTAAGTAAAGGATTACATTTTTTGTTAGTCCAGCCCGATGATAGTGGCATGACTTATACAGGCTTTTGGCTGTTAAATTTTGATCGATAAGATGTAAATAATATTATTTGTGATGTTGATAAATCGCTGGCTGAAAAAAAGTAAAACAGTGCTCGAACGCAGTTCCAGCAAATACAAACTCAGACACAAATTTTCAAACAGCTTGTTGAGCTCGCAAGAGATAGTGCTGCAAATTTATTCTACAACTAAAATCAAGCCGTTTTGAATGCCCTGACAAACTCGGTTGATGTGACACTGATCTTTTTCGTTCAGACCTTTCTGGGCTAGCATTGCTGATTTCAGCAGCCGTCTGTCAAGGGGGGTAATCTGGCGAAAAGCAAAGATGCGCTCGACGATCGCCTCGATCGAGATTTTGGGGAGGTTAGCAGAGCTGACTGTCATGGTCTTAACACGCTAAAAATAAGTAACAGAACTATGTACCTTTATTTTTAAAGATTTTGTGAAGCTACTTTGTGATTACGATCACATAATTTTAGTGACAAAATAGTGTATGTGGGGTGACTGTTATCACCAAATCTTTAATTATCTTTACACCAACTTAACGATGGCCCGATAGAATCACTGTGGTAAAACTCAAGCAGAGGGTAAAAATGGCACAAGCAAAAATCGGAATTATCGGCGGCAGCGGTTTGTATAAAATGGAGGCCCTCAAGGATATTGAAGAGGTGAAAATTGATACACCTTTTGGATCACCATCCGATGCCGCAATTGTGGGAACATTGGACGGTACGCCGGTAGCGTTTCTGGCTAGACACGGCCGCAACCACACTTTTTTGCCATCAGAAGTGCCGTATCGCGCAAATATTTATGCAATGAAGAGTTTGGGAGTTGAGTATTTAATCTCAGCGTCGGCGGTTGGTTCCCTGAAAACAGAGGCGAAACCTTTAGATATGGTAGTGCCGGATCAGTTTATCGATCGCACAAAAAATCGAGTTTCTACTTTTTTTGGAGAAGGAATTGTTGCTCACATCACATTCGGCGATCCGGTTTGCGGCGAATTGGCTAAAGTGTTAGCAAGTGCGATCGAATCCTTGAACCTCCCCGACGTTAACCTCCACCGGGGCGGCACCTACGTCTGCATGGAAGGTCCCGCATTTTCCACAAAAGCAGAATCAAACCTTTACCGCAGTTGGGATGCCACAGTCATTGGGATGACAAATTTGCCGGAAGCAAAATTAGCCAGAGAAGCTGAAATGGCCTACGCAACTTTAGCATTAGTCACAGACTACGACTGCTGGCATACCGAACACGACAGCGTAACTGTAGAAATGGTAATAGCAAATTTGCACCGTAATGCAGAGAATGCTCAAAAAGTCATTCAAGAAACAGTCCGTAGACTAACAGAAAATCCCCCACTATCTGATGCACATTCAGCTTTGAAATATGCAATTCTGACTCGGCTGGATCAAGTGCCGGCCGCCACTAAGGAGAAAATGGGTTTGTTGTTGCAGAAATATTTGTAGCGAATAGGGCATCGGGCATGGGCCCCATCGCCTAAAAGCATGGGGCATTCAATCTAATTGAGTAAGATTAGCCTATGCGCTAGACAACTAACCGATCGCCAGATTCTGGTAGTAAAAATTAGTAAAGTATATTACAATAAATAGAGCGATTATTCAAGGAGCCTAAACAATGAGTAACTCTGATACTAAATGGTCTGCTGATGGTACAAACATTCCTAATATTGAACCTCATACTAAAACTAAGCATTTATTAATAGAGCAATATGTTACTGATTTGATTTATACGCTTTATGGAACAGGGAAACGTGGTGTCACAAATTTTACTATTGTTGAGGGTTTTTCTGGAGGAGGTATTTACAACGATCGAGAATCACATAATATTTGGCATGGTTCACCTATTCGATTAATTAATGCCGTTAGAAAAGGTTATTTAAAATCACAAAGGACTTATCCTTTAAATGTAAAATTTATTTTTATAGAAAGAAATAAAGAGCATTTAAAATGTCTTAAAAATGTTGGTATGTCCCAAGCAGAATTTGGACAGTTATCGGATGAAGAACCACATACTTTTACAACTGAATTTCCCAAAGGAATAGGTGAACGAATAGAACAGTGTGAATTTATTAGTGATGAATTTGAAAACAAGGTTAATTATTGCGTTTTTCAAGCTGAACAAAGAAAAGGTCATTCTTTATTTTTTCTCGATCCTTATGGATGGTCTGATGTATCTATGGAAAGTTTTAGAACAATAAATCGTCTTAATAAGTCAGAAATTATTTATACATTCATGATTAATTTTATTAAAAGATTTATTTATGACCCAAAGTGGACAGGGAGAACAACTTTTGAACAAATACTGGAAACAGATGGTTATTTTGATATTAATCATTTTCAAACTTTAGATACATTTGGAGAGCAAGCAGGATTTAGAAATGAATTGATCAGATTGTTTCGAGATAAAGGTAATGCAAAAAAAATCATTACATTTGCTATGATGCCGAGAAATGAGGAGAGAGTTCTATATTATTTAATTCATATTTGTAGCCATCTTAGAGCATTAGAAGTAATGAAAGATGGAAGTTGGAATTTCAATAATTTAGATTATCAATATCATTATGATATTTATGGTTATGGGTTTAAAACAGCAGCTTATTATGAAGAACATCAGCTTGATATAAAGTTAGATATTAACCAAGATAGTGAAACAGCTTGTATTAATAAACTTAGCAAAGATATTGATTATTTAATAAATAACAATCCTGATGGTATTTTGTTTAAAACTCTTTGTGCACAAACAATGGAACTTAATCCTGCTACCAGAAAACATTATTGCAAATATCTTCAACTTTTACAAGATGCAAAAGAAATAGAAATTGTTAGGAAGGGTAAAAGAATCAAAATTACAGAGAAGACAAAATTAGAAAATTCTGATATAATCAGAAGATCACATCAACAAACATTATTTGCTCTAAGACCTTTTATCCAAAGGTAACTAATTATGATTACTGGAACAGAAACAATAGTCAATCCACTCCAAAAAAGTGCTTTAAATAAAAAAAGTCTATGTGACTATGTTGTTAACATAGCATCTGGCTGTCTACATGGGTGTACATTTTGTTATGTTCCTTCGACTCCAAGTATTAGAACACAACAAAAAAGATTACATCAAAAAGGAGTAGATAATCCTCAATTAGATTGGGGGAAATATCTTTTTATAAGAGAGGAAATTCCTGAAAAATTAGAAAAAGTTTTGACTAGAAAAAGAAAATGGGAAAACACACCTTCAGGTAAAGGAGTTGTTTTGCTTTGTTCGGGAACCGATCCTTATCAAAATAAACAAATAGCAGAAATTACTCGTGAAACAATAAAAATTTTAATTAAACATAATAAAAAAATTAGAATTTTAACTCGTGGTTTATTGTGGCAAAATGATTTAGACATTCTCGTTAATCCTAATATTACATTAGGCATGAGTATTCCTTGTATAAATGATGAATTACTCAAAAAAATTGAACCACAAGCACCTTTATCTTCCGATAGATATAAAGCCTTAGAAAAGGCATATCAGGCTAATTGTCGTTTATATGTAGCAATGGCTCCGACTCCACCTATGATGAATTTAGATGACTTTAGATTTAATTTAGATAAATTTATGCAAATTAATCCAGAATTAATATTTTGGGAACCCATTAATGCCAGAGGATCAAATGGTCAAAGAATGGTAGCAGCCGGTTTAGATTTTGCCCAGTCAGTTATGACTAAAAAATCTTGGGGTGAAACCTTTATTAGACAATGGGAATTTATTGAAACAGCAGCAACAGAACTAGAGTGTTTAGACAAAATACATATTTGGCCCGATCCGTCATTAAAAAGTTTTGTCAATGAAGAAAAAATTAATCATTGGCTATATAAACCAACTATAGAAAAATGGAATTAGTCCTAAGAGAAGGGGCTAAATCTCAACTACTAAAACCAGAAACCCGGTTTCTTAGACAACTTTGGCATCCAAACAAATATTTTTGTATAGAAACCCGGTTTCTTAATTACAGCCCTAGGCCCAATGTATCAACTTATCAACTGCTTGAATGCCTCATGTTCGCGAATTTTTTCTAAATCAGCTTCACTTTTTGCCAACTCTTTACACACATTCGGATTGAGATTGAGGGCGCGCTTTAAATTTTCAATTGCTAATTCAATTTTACCTTGTAGCGCATAACATCGGGCTTTGTTGTACCAAATTCTGTAAAAATCAGGTCGGATTTTAGCAGCATTGTCGTAGGAAGCGATCGCAGCTTCGTATTTTTGCAACTTGGAGAGTGCAACGCCTCGATTGTTCCAAGCGTCAGTATAATCATTTTTAATTTGTAGGGCTTGATTGTAAGAAATTACTGCTTGTTCGTACTCCTGCATTTTGGAAAAAGCAACGCCTCGGTTGTTCCAAGCATCGGCATAATCGGGTTTGGCTTGAATTGCTTGTTCGTAACAGCCGATCGCTTCCTGGTACTTCTGCAACTCCAACAATACCACGCCTCGATTGTTCCAAGCATCGGGGTAATTGGGGCGAATTGTAGTAGCTTGTTCGTAAGATGCGATCGCCTCTGGATACCGCTGCATTCTTGTGAGCACTACTCCTCGGTTATTCCAAGTATCGGCTAAATCAGGCTGAATTTGCAGGGCCTGATCGTAAGCTGCGATCGCATCTTGATAACGGTTTTCAAAGAAACAAGCATCTCCCTGTTTAGCATAGTCGCCGGCCGTCAATAGCTGTTGGTAATTGCCATAGTTAACCGGAGCAAATTCTTGAATTTGGGCATCGGGGAATAAAAGGTCTGTTTCTGCCTCTGCCGAGTGATTTTGGTGTTGAAGTTCGCCTAAGATAGTTTCAGCGTCGGAAATTAATAGTTTTAATTGAGAGATTGTATCGTAATGGAGACTTTCAATTTCTTGGCGAGCAATTGTTGTCTGCTTGGACAATTTTCTCAATAGAAACCAAACCCCGACTCCGGCTGCTGTCGGAAACAAAGTTAGGGCAATTACCAGTCCGTTAAGCAGTACCGCCGTGCGCCCGAAAGCAATGTCAACTTCTTCTTGAACTCGATCGCGAATTTCTTCTTTAAGTTGCTGCTGTGGGAATTCCTGCTGAAGTAACATTGCCGCCGTCGGTTCAGATGCAAAAACGCTACTGGCGCAGACTAGAATAGTCAAAAGGGCGATCGGGCTAATACTTTTTCTAAAGATACTTGACAAACGCATTGCCTTAGTGATACGCACCTGAGTTGCGATTTCCATGTGTCAAGAGATGCTGATAACGATGATCCCAGACTAGCCCATTTGTTCACAAACTCTTAAATACAGGATATCTGTTGTGCAGTCCCCTCCGATCAAATTGCTGACGCAAGAATTGCTAGACGAAGTTGCCGCTTCCTCCCGGCGCAGTCCCCGCCAGCGACAAAACTACAATTTCCATGATTTATCTGAAAAAGTGCAGCGGTTTGTCAACGTGCTGCAACCAGGCACTTACGTCCGCCCTCACCAACACCTGCGCCCGCCTGCAGTTAACGGTTTTGAGTTTTTTGTGGTGATTCAAGGAGAAGTTGGTATTGTTATTTTGAACGAAAACGGTCACATCCTGCAATCCTTGCGAGTCAGCGCGGCCGGCCCGACTCGCGCTGTCGAACTGCCACAGGGGACTATTCACACGTTAGTAGCCTTGACACAGGATACTGTGATTTTGGAGTTTAAGGAAGGGCCTTACGACGTGGGGGCTGATAAAGACTTTTTGGCAGGTTTTCCTGCTGAGGGAACTGCGGCGGCGCGAGAATTAGTCCTGATTTGGGAAGCGGAATTTAACAGTTGACGGTTGACTGTTGACTGTTGACGGTTGACTGTTAAAAATCTAAAATCTAAAATCTAAAATCGATTGAGTGTTGACTGTTAAAAATCTTAGATCTAAAATCTAAAATCTAAAATCGATTGAGTGTTGACTGTTAAAAATCTTAGATCTAAAATCTAAAATCTAAAATCTAAAATCTAAAATCTAAAATCTAAAATCGATCGACTGATTACTAATTACTGATAAATCTAATTGTCGTCATCCGATTGTATAAATCTGGGGCGGTGCGAATAATTTTTCTCAGAAGTTCATCCGTCACCCAAAAGACGAGGGGAAAGGAAAATTTTTTGCTGAATTCGCTGCATAATAGGTTGGTAGAAACGAGCAATCGATCGATCGGCTCCACTGATTCCAAACCGAGGAGCATTAAAGCTGGAGGCTGTTCCCCGTCTATTTCCGCTGCGATTGTCGTGTAGAGAGTTGTCGCTGATTTGGGCAAAAACAGTTGTCGCGGTTTCACGGGACAATTTACTTGCAGTCGATCGACTATTTGCTGCCGCAAAGCCAGCGAGTTGCAGTTTACTAAAACGAAAGAAAAGTAACCTTGGGAAAGACGGAGAGCCCGAATTAAAGTTGAGAACGACCGCTCGTTATATTTAGCTGAGTCGTACTTAGCTGCATCGTCTTTGGCTGTATTTTCTGAGCTTTGCTCGATCAAGATAAATTGCATATTTTTTATCTAGTTTTAGAGATTTTCTAGATTAAATGATGTTTCTAAAGAAAATGTGAAGATCTGAAATTTATTTTTCATTGAAAAACATTTCGGTAACTATACCACGGTTTTAAGTTAATATCAATAGTCCGATCGAAATAGTCCGATCGACATATTTGGCTTGAACCACTCAAAAAGCACCTGCGACGGCACAACACAAGTATAGCCACGGGAAAACGAAGAAGCATATTTCGCAAGGGTTTCAGCAATTAATAACGTTCTAAATATCTGGCACAAGTGCTAGATAAAATGTAATTAAAAATACCAAAAAATCACCCGAAATTCTCAGCCAGCGGCAAAGTAAACCAAAAACTTGCCCCAGCACCGGGAGTGCTAATTACCCCTATTTGGCCACCGTGAGCACCAATAATTTGCCGACAAAGATATAGACCCAAACCCAAACCAACGGAGTGTCGGGACTGATCACCCCTAACGTAAAGGTCAAAAAGATGTTCGCACTGTTCCGGCAATATTCCCGCCCCGTCATCTTCCACGGTACAGTAAATCATCCTACTTCCGGGATTGGGGATTGGTGATTGGGGATGGGTAATGGGGGATTGTGGATTGGTAATCGGTAATTTGTCTATTTTTTGTTTTGCTGTGCTTTGATTTCTAGTTAATTTTTCCGCATTGATTACTTGAGCCGAAACTGTTAAATTTAGTCCCGGAAAATTGTGTTTCAAAGCATTAGCTATTAAATTAGAAAACACACGCCACAACTGAGTTTTGTCGGCATTCACGGCTGGCAAATCACCCGATACCAAATTTTTAAAAGTAGCTTTACCCTCCTTCATTAAAGGCTCTAAATCTGTCGCAGCAGCTTCAACTATCGCCCTCAAATTAACTGATTCGCAGTGCAAAACCAAACCACGCAATTCCCCGGCGTGAACTTCCAACAGCGAATTTATCAAGCGCAATTGCTGCTCGCTACCTTGAATCATCCGCTCCAAAATAGAACGGGGAATTGCGATCGAATCCCCGGTTTTCGTCTGCCAATTTTTCAGCACCATTAACATTCCCGCTACCGGGTTTCGCAAGTCGTGAGAAAGAGCGTGGATAAACAGCCGCAGCGATTCTTGTGCCTGTTTGCGCTGCGTGATATCCTCAATTAAACCCTCATAATAAAGCACGGCGCCGCTGCTATCCCGTACCGCCCGCGCCTTCTCCGAAATCCAGACAATACTCCCGTCTGAGCGGTAAATTTTAGATTCAAAATCTGATACTGTGCCGCTTTCCTCGATCGATCGCAAAAACTCATTTCTGCGAGACGGATCGACATACAACTGCCGCTCAATATCAGTAAACTTTGCCGTCACTTCTTCCGGGGAATCGCAGCCGTAAATCCGCGCCAAAGCTGGATTTGCAGTAATATAACGACCATCGGGAGTGCTTTGAAAAATCCCCTCGCCCGCATTCTCAAAAATGCTGCGGTACTTCGCCTCCGCCACCTCCAACTGCTGGTAAGCAGATTCCAACTCACGCCTGGTACTAAACTCTTTCCGTTGCAGACATTCGTACCAATAAACCGACAAATCGCAAATCAAACAAATCCAAAACAAATATAAGTACAACCCGGTCAACTTAAAAGGAGTATACTTAGCAAAACTGAGATTTAAAACCAAATTTATCCCGACGTGGCAACACAAAACGCCGAGTTGAGAAATCAGGTGGAGACGCCAGCGGACGGGCATCAGCGTAGCTTGGATCAGAAACGCTAAAATCCAGGTAAAAACTGGTAATTCCCCGGCTTGTGCGACAGCTAACCCAACCTGTACAACCACCGTCAGCGACCACGAAAAACCCAAAAATAGCAAACCGGGATAGCGCTGTCCGAAGGATGTTTTCTGCAACACAAAACAGGTCAACAAACCCAATTCTACAGCAGCGCTCGTGTACAAATAAACACTTTTAAACTCCTGGCGAGCGAAGAATCTTTCGCCCAGAAAATAGATCGTTATTGTGAAGGCAAAAAAGATGGCAATTCCGACAGCAGGGCGCAGCCGATCTCGGAGGAAGCGATCGCGCCACACCTCGTAAACCGTTAACGCCTGAACAGATTTTGCCTTGCCCAAAGAGTTCATACCATTTTAGATTTTAGATTTTAGATTTTAGATTGAGAAAGATCGTCCGAGTTGACAACAGGTAGCGAAAACCAGAAAGTCGAACCACCGCCGGGAGTGCTTTCGACGCCAATGAAGCCGCCGTGAGCTTTGATAATTTGCTTGGACAGGTACAGTCCCAAACCCAGTCCTGTTAATTGTCGGCTATTAGGGTCTTGAACGTAAAGTTCAAACAGAGATTCCCGCTGTTTGGCGCTGATTCCCACTCCATTATCTGTTACAGTACAGCGAACCATTTTTACGGTGACTCCGGGCAATTTGCTGCCGATATTGCCAATTTGGCCCTGATAGCGGGGCATTTTGCAACTGCCGTCGAGGTTGAATTTGGCCAGGGTTTCCTGATTTTTCTGGGTGGTCTCGCCCATCCTAGGACGATCGCCCGCAGCAGGTATTCGGTTAGCGATACAGCGGGCAAGCGGATTATTGGGCGATCTTAAAGCCTGTGAATTTTCTTCATAGCTTAGCGCTGTTTCAACTTCAATTACCTCGGCTTTAAAATTGATGTTGACTCCCGGAGGATTGTGTTTAATAGCATTAGTCAACAGATTTTCTAGCACCCGCTGCAAGTGTTTGCTGTCGGCCTTGACTTGTGGCAAATCCGCCGGGATTTCCTGAGTCAAAGTTGCTTGATTTTTGGCCAGCATCGGTTCTAAATCGGCAACAATGGCTGAAGCTAAAGACGGCAAATACAGCGGTACAGTATTGAGAACAATCCCTTTGACCTCGCTAGCGTGAGCGTCGAGCAGGGCATTAACCATCGTCAACTGGTGTTCGCTGGCTTGAACGATGCGCTGCAAGATCGATCGAGAAACCGGAACATCTTGTAGAGAATCAGATGCCGATTTGTTGAGCAAATTTTTCAACAGTATTAACATTCCCATAACAGGAGTGCGGAGATTGTGAGAAACTGCGTGTAAAAATAGGTCTTTCAGCCGATTGCTTTCTTGCAACTCGTGCATTTTTTGCTGTAGTTGGTGGGTGCGTTCCTCGACTTGAGATTCCAAGTTGGCATTGAGAGCTTTTACCTGCTGCAAAAGTTGGGCTTGCTGAAGGGCGATCGCCACTTGAGTAGCGAGTTTTTCCAACAAATCTATTTCAAATTCCTGCCACTGGCGGGGCCCCGAACACTGGTTGACGGCCAAGATCCCGAACAATTCATCCCCCAGGAAGATCGGCACATTTAACGTCGCGCGAATTTGATAGTCGCTGTACAATTGGGCAATTGGAACGCTCAGTTGAACGCTAGCAGTATCGGAGATAGTTCGGACACGGTTGTTAGCATAAAAAGTTTTCTGGCTTTCGAGGTGATTCCCGTCAGCGAGTACCCAGCCCAAAAGAGAACGGCATTGGACACCCACAGACTCGGCCACAACCTTACCGTACACCGGGGTAGGAAGATTTACCCCGTCCGTGTCCACAATACCGATGAAAGCGCGGTCTGCCTTGAAAAATTGCCGGACTTCGGCAACAGTAGTGTTGAGAATTTCTTCGAGGTCGAGGGAGTTGCGAATTCGCAGGGCGATTTCTGAAAGCAAGCGATCGCGATCGGAGGACGCCCGCAAAGCGGTTTCCGCGCGGTGGCGTTCGGTAACGTCTTGGACTGTGGCGGCGATCGCCCCTGACTGAATTGCCGACTGTTCGCAGACAGTGCGTTCGGAGCCGTCTGCTAGCACAATTCGGTAGTTAATGCAATAGGGTGTGCGCTCAAACATAGCTTGGCGCTGCGATCTCGCCACCAATTCTCGGTCTTCTGGATGTACAGCCTGCAAAAAAACTTCTGGTGTCGGTTTGACAGTTCCAGGAGCAAAACCCAAGAGGCGGTAAAGTTCGTTTGACCACCGCAATTTGATATTGGATATATGATGTTCTGCGGATTCTTCGGAGTTGTCAGTTGCTGTGAGGGTGGCGCAATTTAAATCCCAATTTCCCAACTGAGCGATGCGCTGAGCGTTGGCTAAACTAGCTTCGCGATCTCGCAGCATGGCGGCCGTGCGACGCACCTCCACCAGTGCTTGCTGGCGTTCTGCTACGGCTGCAGCCAGCATCAGAGCCACAAGGGCGATCGTACCGGTAAAAGCTTGTAAAAATAAAACCGCCTGTTTGAGATTATCGCTTTTGGCCAAAAACGGGCCGCCTCCCTGCACTGCTCCCCAAATCGCGATGTAAGAGACGATCGAATAAGCAAAAATCGCTCCCGCCGATTGAAACCGCAGGGCAGCCCAAACTATCAGAGGAAAAGGCAGATACTCCAGCGGATACTGAGCGATCGCCGCTTGTGTTTTTGAGCAAAAAAACAGCCAGCTCACGCTCAGCAATAGAGTCAGCCAGAGCGCTATTTCTGAATAATTAATAATTAAAAATAGAAGATTATATCGGTTTTCACTTGCAGACAATTTGGTGGAATAATTTGTAACTTCTGATTGGTTATTGTTCCACTTAAAAAATGCTTTTAAACTTGAAATGATTCGAGATTTTTTCTCACCTGTTACACCATTTTCAAGAACAGGCAAGATACCTGTTACACAATCAAATTCATCTCTTGTGGAACAGGCATCTTGCCTGTTCCTAAACAAGTAATTGAGAATAGTGAAATATCTAAGTTTTAGTGGAAATTTAAAACTGTTAACGGCGTGGTTCAAAGTCAACAGCACAGGCGTCACAATCAAAATTCCCATGCCGTCTCCGAGCCACGTAGTCCACCAGTTCCGAGAGAAATTGCTCCACTGGGCCCAACCAAAAATGCACGTACCCAAGTTGCCGAGGATAGAACCGACCAAAGTAGACCCGATGACAGCGCCTGCCACTAAAGCCAGAACATCTCGTAATCGATCGAGTTTGGTAGAAAATCCGCTCCAAGTCAGCACAGCCTCTCCAGCCAGCGCTTGCAGGGTGACGCTAAAGGCCGATGTGGCAATGACAGCCGACGGTACACCGCCGGTAGAGTTTAACAGCACTGAACCGAGAACAATTCCCGGCCACATCCGTCGCCCTTGCAGTAGCAGTGCTGCTAGAGCAATACCGGCGGGCGGCCACACGGGGGAGGGTTCGGCTTTCACCAGTCCCAGCATCGACGCTGCGAGTTTTCCGGTAACAAAGTAGGCCAGCGCCAGGATGCCGGTGTACAAAAGCGTTCGAGTGCGGCGGTTGAGCAGTTTCATGTTTAGGTGCGATCGAATCCTCCATTCCTAGTTTTTAATTTAGGCGGCTTTGGGGCGATCGAGCTTCCTCCTGACGACTCACCTGACTGGGGGAGTGGGAAGTTGACTGTTGACTGTTGACTGTTGACTGTTGTGATTGGTGATTAGTAGCAGCTAACAACTCCCCATGCCCCATGCCCCATGCCCCATGCCCCATGACTACTTAAAATCCAAAACTCCGCTTACCATCAGGCTTAACAGTAAGCCAATTGGTCTTTGCCATTGCCAGTTGTTCCTCAGAAACTGTAGCGTTCGTAAGATTCGCCCCGCACAAATTTGCTCCCCGCAAATTCGCCTTAGTCAAATAAGCCCCCGTCAAGTCAGCACCTCGGAAATCCGCGCCTTCAAAATTGGCAGTGCTGCAATAAGCCTCAGTCAAATTAGCATCTCGCAAATTCGCCTGAATTAACCTCGCGTGACCCAAATTCGCGCCCGACAAATCCGCTGCTTGCAAATTTGCCTTCACCAACCTAGCCTGATAAAAATTCCCCCCCGCTAACTGCGCTTTTTGCAGTTGCAAACCCGACAGTTCGCAGTCAGCAAAATCACGCTTGCCTTTAAAATATGCCGCTCGCACGCTGTTGGTGTCCCACCTAGGAGCAACTTTCGATAGCTTTGACCCTGCTAAATTGCCACTAGAAGGTCCAACGGTTCCGAAAGTTCTGCCGGACTCAGCCAGAGTCCGGGAAACTCTCGGCTGCATTCCCGTGTTCCCGGATTGGCTGAAGGAAGTTCTACCAGTGCGGGTGTGGTTCGATCGTAAATCTTGATTAATTTTGCTCTGAGGGGGTGACCACGAAGAACCCTCGTCATTAAATATTGTCGGTTCTTCAACTGTACGAGAAGAGGCGTTGAATTGAGTTGCCAAGCCATCCACAAGACTTGGGTCTTCAAATTGGCCCGAGAGAGCTCTGAGGACATCTGCTGCCGATTGGAAGCGGTGCCCAACCATCGGCTTGAGCATTTTTTCGAGAATCCGCGCAAAATTTGGACTCACCTGAACGTGTGGCTGCCAAACAATTTCGCCGGTTACTCCATCAAAATCTAAATCCTTGGGCGATTTTCCTGTCAGCAAGTACAAGCAAGTCATGCCCACCGCGTAGATGTCGCTGGCAAATATCGGCCGCAGCGCCATTTGTTCCGGGGGGGCAAAACTAAATGTGCCCACTGAAAATTTCGTGTTGGCGCTTTGGTCGGCGGGGTCTAATAATATTGTTTGGCTAACTTGGTCTTTTACCGCTCCGAAATCAATCAGAACTAAGTGACCGTCTTGAATTCGGCGAATAATATTTGCGGGTTTGATGTCTCGGTGAATTACTCCTTGGCTGTGGATATATTGCACTACTGGCAGAATTTCTAATAGAAAATTTTTAACATCCGATTCGTTGAAACGGCCTGAGTGCTTGACTTCTTGTTTCAAAGTCGAGCCTTTAACATACTCTTGAACTAAGTAGAATTGCTGTTCCGTTTCAAAATAGTCTAGCAGCCTCGGTACTTGCGGGTGGTCGCCCAGTTGGCCGAGGGTTTTCGCCTCTCGCTTGAATAATTCCCGCGCCATTTCTAAAACTCGCGGCGACGAACTACTGGGTCGCAGTTGCTTGACCACGCAACTCGGTTGACCGGGCAATGAGATGTCTTTTGCCAGAAATGTAGCTCCAAAACCTCCTTGTCCTAACGGTTCAATGACTCGGTAGCGAGCGCGCAGCAATAACCGCGCACCGCAAGTCTGACACTGAAGAATAGAGTCAGCAGGATTTTGAGGATGGGGACAGCCCGGATTTACGCAGTAGCTCATATTGATTGAGTTTGCCTATGTTGTTCTGATCTTGTCAGCGTCGCTCGACTGCACAAATAGCCTGTTCCTGCTTCTGGTAGACATACTAATCTATCAGTTTTCGGCAAGCCGTGCGTTCGATCGCGAATTGGAATTGCACCTAAGTCTTTTAAGCCGATATCTTTTCCCTATTTTGATTATCTCGCTGGTTTGAGTTTTTTCGGTTGATTATCCTTGAAGATAGTTTAAAGACTTGCTAAAGTTGTGCTTTTTTGTGTAAAGTCTTTCTAAACTTAAGTGCTTTTTGCGTTGTTAGATGTATCTAGCATACCTCATTCTCTGAATGAGAATGCTACTCATCCCCCAGTAGACATCTACCTTTGGGCAGATCCCTCGTTTTTGCTGATGTGTACCATAACAGTCTTGACAAAATTAAGTTAATATGCTATGAAAAGCTTTCCCGAATAAATTCTGGGACTCAAAAGTCGTAGCCCGTCGGCGCCGACTAATGACTAATAACTACAGAGCACTGACAACTAACTACTGACTAAATTATGCGTATTTCTCTAAAGTGGCTGCAGGAATTGGTGGATGTGGCAATATCGCCGGAAGAATTAGCCGAAACTCTGACAATGGCAGGCTTTGAAGTTGAAGAAATTGAAGACCGCCGCCCGTGGGCAAGCGGTGTAGTTTTGGGCAAAATCATCGCCTGCGAACAGCATCCGAATGCAGACAAATTGAGAGTTTGTCAAGTGGATGTCGGCTCTTCAGAAGCTTTGAATATTGTTTGCGGCGCACCCAACGCTAGGGCAGATATTTACGTGCCTGTCGCTGTTGTTGGCACTTATTTATCGACTATTGATTTAAAGATTAAACCTGCTAAATTGCGGGGCGTTCCTTCCGAAGGAATGATTTGCTCTCTGGCGGAATTGGGGCTATCTAAAGAGTCAGCCGGGATTCACATTTTCGAGTTAGAAAATCCCAAATTGGGCAGCGATATTCGCCCACTTTTGGGTTTAGACGATGTGATTTTAGATTTGACAGCAACTGCCAACCGTGCTGACGCTTTGAGCATGGTGGGTGTAGCGCGAGAAGTGGCGGCGCTGACTGGGGCAAGTTTGAGAATTCCTGCAGCGAATGGTGTAGCGATTGAGGGCAAAGAAAGTCCTGGTTTGGCAGTAGAAATATCCGAACCGCAAGGATGCCCGATTTACATCGGCACGGCAATTGAAGGTGTGAAAATTGCTGCTTCTCCAGCTTGGTTGCAGCAGCGGTTGCAGGCGGCGGGAGTGCGACCAATTAATAATGTGGTTGACGTAACTAATTACATTTTATTGGAATGGGGACAACCGCTGCACGCTTTCGATTCCGATCGCCTGCAATCTTTCACCGGTACTCAAGATATCAGCATCGGCGTCCGTTTTGCCAAAACAGGCGAATCCTTCAAAACTTTGGACGGACAAAACCGCAATTTGCAAGCTCAAAATCTGTTAATTACTGCTAGCGACAAACCTGTTGCCTTAGCTGGGGTAATGGGTGGTGAAGATACGGAAGTTCACGAAGGAACGCAAAATTTAGTCTTGGAAGCAGCGATTTTTGACCAGGCAACGATTCGCCGTTCTGCGCGCGCTCAAGGCTTGCGTAGCGAGGCATCGATCCGCTACGAGCGGGGGGTGAATCAGGCAGCTTTGACCACTGCTTGCAACCGCGCTGTAGCTCTAATTTTGGAGTTGGCTGGAGGCACTGCGACGGTGCAGAAAACGGCGAGTTCGGGTGATGATTTGAGTTTTTTGCGATCGCTCGAATTGCGTTTAGACCGAGTAAATCTGGTTTTGGGGCAGTTGAAAAGAGGACAAACTGGCGGTTCTAAATATCTGGAACCGGAAGAGGTAAAAAATATTCTCATAGCTTTGGGATGCGAAGTTTTTCCAACAGAAAAAGAACGGGTGTTTGCGATAACTGTTCCTCCTTACCGCTACCGAGATTTAGAAAGGGAAATCGATTTAATTGAAGAAGTTGCCCGACTCCACGGTTATGACAATTTCTGCGATACTTTGCCCAGCAAAACGGAACCCGGTTATCTGTCACCAGAATACGCGGCAATTCGGAATGTGCGATCGGCTTTTCGGGCGGCCGGTTTGACGGAGTTGATGCACTATTCTTTGGTGAAAACTGAGGGAGACAATCAGGTGGTGCTGGCGAATCCGCTGTTTGTGGAGTATTCGGCTTTGCGGACAGAAATGCTGTCGGGTTTGATTGATGCTTTCCAGTACAATTTGGAACAGGGAAATGGCGCACTAAACGGTTTTGAAGTCGGCCGGATTTTCTGGAAAGATGGGGATGCAATGAAGGAAGCGGATGCAGTTGCGGGGATTATCGGCGGCGATCCGACTGTGTGGAAATGGCAGCAGTCCGGGCGCGATCGACCTTTGACTTGGTTTGAGGCAAAAGGTATTTTGGAAAGCGCATTTCAAGGGTTGGGTTTGGCGCTGGAATATCAAAGCGATTCCTCTAATACACGCTTGCATCCTGGTCGCACGGCGGCCTTATCGTTAAACGGGAAACATTTAGGAGTTTTCGGACAGTTGCACCCGCAATTGCAGCAGGAAAAGGATTTGCCGGAACAGGTTTACGTGTTTCAATTAGATTTAGCGGTGCTGTTGGGTGAATTAGGGCGATCGAGCAACTTAACTCGCAAGTTCGCGGGTTATTCAAGTTTCCCCGCTTCTGACAGAGACATTGCGTTTTTCGCACCGGTTGAAGTTCCGGTTGTAGAAATGCAGAGTGCGATGAAAAAGGCGGCGGGTAGTTTGCTGGATTCCGTGGAACTGTTCGACGAATATCGGGGCGACAACGTGCCGGCGGGACAGCGGAGTTTGGCTTTTCGGTTAGTTTACCGCGCGGGCGATCGAACTTTGAGCGAAACTGATGTCGAACCGGCCCAACAAAAAGTTCGCGATGTTTTAGTTGAGAAATTCGGCGTTAGTTTGAGAAGCTAAAATAGGCCGCTACTCAGCAATGGAAACCGCCAGGGAATGAATTCCCTGGCTCAAAGCTAAAGTCCTCTCAAGAGGACTAACAAGACTTACGGATAACAAGGTATATTTGCCATTTTGAGCAAAGCTAAGAATCTCAAAGTTTTGCAATAAAACCGTCTCAAGTGCATAATTGCTAACTAATGAACTCTTCAGTCCTCATAGCGAGGACTTAAGCTTTGAGGCGGGGGTTTCAACCCCTGCCGGGCTCAATTTTTAACGTTAATTAAATTGTCACCAACGGCCGCAACATCTCCCCAACCATTAAAGTAATAAATTTCTCCTCCTCTCCAACAAACCTCTCTCTTTCCCCTCTTCCTCTGCGCCCTCTGCGCCCTCTGCGGTTCATTAATCTTATTCTTAAAATTTTAGTTAAATCCTCTTACTCTTATTGTACAATAACTTTTAAACAAATTAATCTAAGGCTCAAAACCGTGACCAAATATGTTATGTGGGGAAGTTACTGCGAAGATGTTCTCGAAAAACGCGCTCCGTTTCGAGACGCTCATTTAGCAGGATTGGCTAAGCAGAAGGAATCGGGTGTGTTAAGTACGATCGGGCCAACGAAAGATTTAACAAAAGTTTTTGCAATTTACGAAGCTGAAGATGAGGCGGCCGTGCGACAATTGGTGGAAGCCGATCCTTATTGGGTAAATGGGGTTTGGACTGAGTACGATGTGAAAGAGTGGATTCAAGCTTTTTGAAGGAGTTAACAGGGTGAATCTCTTAAGATTGGATGACAGCGATTTAGTTCCAGTAGATTATGGCGATTTGCTGGACAATATTTTAGAAGTTTTGCAGGGGAAAAATCCGTTTAGCGTATCAGAAGACAACCGCCGCTTGCTAATTGATATTGACACCATTGCTGCGGATGTTTCCAACAAGCAAGTGCGGCAACCCCTGGGTTCCGGGGAACGTCAAGCACATTCTGCTACTGTTAACTTACCGCCGGAAATTGAGGAGCGTTTTGGCAGTCAAGTTAGACAGATTCAACAGTTTTTGCTGCAGCAATTAGAATTTAAACTGCCACAAAATACTTCTATTGAAAGCTTTGTCGCTAGTTTGATTAGTCCCTTATGCTCACCCTCTTTTCGGGGAAGCGGCCAAGAGTTAGGCTTTAAATACGATTTTGGCATCCGCCACCCTTCTTTAGAAAAAGAAAGGCTAACTTTGGAAAGCCGAGGTACTGGAAGCCATGCAGCTTTAAAATTGCATAAATTGACCGTTACCGTCCGAAATACTGATATTTTTGAACAAGAACTCAAGCAGGGTTTGCAAAACTATATCAATGAAAATGCCGAGACTAGCAGTGAGAAAGAAGACCTTAACCACGGTCTTGATGAGATGGTTAAAAATCTTGACTCGGATTTCCACAAATTAATCCGACTGGTAGACAAAGAAACTCTCGGCAAAATTCAAAAAGAAGCTAAGATTACTTACTTAGAGTATCTGCTAGAACACATCCGCGCGAGCAACACAGATACTGTAGGCATCATCTATTTAGAAGACTTAATTCGCCGCCTCAGATTAATAGAAGAATACATCAACGATCCAGGGAACTCTGATGGTGACTACGAAGTTAATTATGCTGGAGTTCGAGTTAATTACAGAGAGATATTTGCCCGATCAGAATTTTTAGATGCACTGCCCATTATTCCTATTGTATCAGGTTACTTGGGAGAAAGTACGGACAATTATCGTAACGAGCGTAAGTTTATCTTTGGCCTCAAAATCAAATTTGATAACTCAGTTCAAGCGCGCGGCGGAAAAGATGTATTTGAGTATTATCTGAACCTGCTAAATCCCGACAGTGAAGAACATCAAGCAGAATTTGATGAGGATTCTAATCCCGAAACCTTCGTCCGCAAACTGTTAAAAATAGCATTGCTCTACTATTTTGTGCTGGCTTCCCGCAATGACCCACTAGCAAAAAATTACGACCCGGAATCTGAACTAAATCATCAGCCTAGAATCCTATTTGAACAAAGAGTCTTGCCCGTTTTGCAAGGTTCTAACGATGAGCAAAAAAAAGAGCTTTTTCGCAACTTTATTAAAGGGCTTAATCAGTTTAACATAAAACACAAAATTACGCATCTGAGAAGAATGCTAAAAGGCTTTCTGGAGCGTCAAACAATTTTACCAACCCGCACAGAAACGCGACACGTAAACCTCAAAATAGGTCTGGTAGAAGATATTGACAATATTTTGACGAATGGTAAATTTTTTAATGACATTATGGAGCGAAATTACAAGCAAACGCTTCATTATATTACAGTCAAAGAACCTAGTGTGGATGAAAAATCTATTTGTCAGCTACCCGTCAATATCAGCATCGAAGATGTCCGGTATTTCCCAACTGATGAACGCCAAAATTTTAGCATGGAATACAATATCAAAGGTGTCGATGTTTTGCCTGTACTTTCTGCACCTAAAGCCCCTCGCTCTAGAGAAATCTACGAAAAACATTTTCAGACCAAATTAGTTGTGTTTCCCTATGACGATAGACGACTAGACTGCGGCGACAAAGGTTTACAACCCGCAGCAATTTTTGTGTATAAGTTTACCATGTTGCTGCTGTCCTATATCTGTCTGAGGATATTGCTCGAAAACACTGCGGACAACTTGTTTATTCCGATGGTGAGGCTCCACGAAGGTGACGACAAACACCCTTCGCCATCAGAAAAATTTATGGCTAACCTTTCTAAAACATTGTCTCATATTTTGAGTGAAAAACAACGCTCAACTTCTCAAGGATTTCGGATTAGAAAAACGCCCAATGGTTACACAATTCGTAACGGTTTGAGTTCCCTGTATTCAATTCTTCCTAAAAAGTTTCGATTCGATGATAATGTACAGCTAGCCCCTGAGTTGGATAAATTGGCAATTATTGTCGTTTCCAGCCGGGATAGTGATGCGAAAAGAAGCAATCAAAACCGCTTCCAAAGACAAGCCTGCTTAATCGGAGAAATTGTCGGAATCAATCGTCTAGATGACAGTACAATTCAAGTCGAAATGCTGAAAACACTTTCCGAGAATTACAGTGTCAGCCGTCTTTATTCTGAGCCGTTAATCCTTGAAGATGCAATGAGTCAGCTTTATCAGCAAGGATATCGGAATTTCGCATATATTTCGCAAGCACCTTACATGAGTACGCTGCATATTACTCAGACTGAGGAAGATGAGGAATTGTCTTTCATGTCAAAAAAATTGCTCCGAACTTTGAAGGGAGAGAGGCGGGATATCAAAATTTATCCGATATTCTTTGATAAATACTATGTCCGCAGTTTCCTAGGCGATAGGGGAAAATCCTTTTACATTCAGGATGCAATGGAGCTTGAAAGCTTGTTTGCAGATACCAGTCAGCAAGCTGTGATGTTTTTCAACTTGTTTAACGGAATTAGAGTCAGGGAGGAAAAAAACTTTTATAACGGTGTCATTTCCTACTCGACTCTGTTGAATATCTATCAAGGTATCCTAGACGATCAAGATATTCGTGAAGGTTTGATTTATGATGGTGCAATCAAAAATACTTTGCTACATTATCTAACAATATTCCACTTTTCTCGGTATGAAGCTCGTCACAATATTAGTTTAAAACTTGACCCCTACGAGCGAATTATTGGCGATGAATCGGTGGGTGCTTTGTCTGTATTTAGTCATGCTGGCGGTAGTGCGGATTTTAATTCCCTGGCATTTTTGAATAAGGTAAGAGAAGTCTTGAATGTGGATGAGGGAGGTATTAATCATGATTGGTGAAGATTTTGGACGGCTGTTTGAGGTGGGATTTAATATTGGGATTCTGGCGTATATTCAGCGTGAAAATATAGCTCACAATTTCGGAGATTCCTACCGTCTCGATTTGCAGAAACTAGAATTGCCAAAGATGATGGCGGAAATAACTAGGGAAGCTAATCTCCTCGGTAGTTTGGATGCTAAAATTGTTGAGAAGTGGAGTCTATTTTTTGTCCAAAAAGGCTTTATTGGTGGGTTGAATTTCTTCCGGGAGTACCTCACATCTACGGGATGGACTTTAAGGTTATCGCAAATCTTGTATTTTCAGTGCAGTTTGAGTTGTGCTAACAGTATTAGAACCCAGAATGACGATGAGACAGAAGTTTTTAAAGCATTTAAGAAGGTATTATCTCAGTTTGAAACAGCGCCACCAAATTTATCAGACGATGAGATTAACTCCTACATCCGCCGCTACAAGAAAAAAGGCGAGTTTTTGCAAGCTGATACCCTGATTTTGTTGCAAAATGGTAAGGATTTTAGAATTATGTGCGTTGATTTGTCTGTGTTTACTCCTCCGTTGACTTCGGAAAAAGTCGATAATCTCAACGAAATAGAGGTGATGCGGAAGTCTTTGCTCAGAGAAATTAGCTATTTGCGATCGAAAAGTGTTTTTTCTAATCTGCGAATCGATACTAGCACTTTAGGTATTGACTTTTCGGAGGGTTTAAACCGCTATTTTACGGCTTTTAAGTATAAGGATAAGGAAAGCGCTAAGTTGATTCAGGCTGGTAGCTACGCTCACAGCTTCTACGGTTTTCTGCAAACGACTGGTATGATTCCTGATGGTGCTGAGGTGTTGTTGAATGTTGTCGGTTATAGCGATCGCACAATTAGCGCAATTTCCCTCCGCAGTGATAAAATTGCCATCTTGGCGAATTGTGCCAAAATCTACCAGCAGGAAGCGAAAAATAAAGAGATTAACGATGCTCGCGGCGATGTTTTAGATACGATTCAACTCAACGCAGCTCGCAGTTTTCAAAATGGCAAAAAGTTTGTCAGCGATTTGTTGACGCTTGGCAAAAGTTCTACACCTGTACGTAATACAGAGCGGATCGATAATTTTGTTAATTCCATAGATATTATATCAGATAAACTGGCCGATGATTTGCAAATCGATCGCGGATTACATCTGAGAAATGCTCACGCTCAATTGATTGTCAAAGCACTGCAATCTGATGAAACTTATATCTTTTTGACGGGGAATCCGGGAATTGGGAAAACAACTGCGATCGCCAATTTTCTCAAAAGCCATATCGAGGACGGTTTCTTATTCCTGTACGTCAGTCCCCGCAAGCAAGTCAACTTAGATATCATCGATAAATTTCGAGACAAAAAGACTGGTTTGCTGTGCGACAATCGCTTATTTTGCATTAACTCAACTTCCGATACTATAGACAGCAATTTTGGACAATGTACCGTCAACTACGTCGCCAATAATCATCACGAAAATTTTCAACAAAAAAGTGTCCACTTCATCAACAACAGGGCCGAAATGCAGCGGAAGGAATATCACCAGCCGCAACTTGAAAGGAAGGGAGAAACAGTAATCAAACCTAGGATAGGCAAAAAGCATGGAGTGCTAAATAGCGTTTGTGAGGGAATATATTCGCTCGTCAATCGTAAAACATCGAACAATATCGTGGCTACCGTTTCCATTCAGTCTTTAAAGGTGACAGAAACCGGAAAAAATACTCTCCAGCATTTAGAGAAAATATTTCAAGATGCTTACAACAAGGGGGAAAAAGCAGTCATTTCTCCTAGAATGCAAGAAATCTCCAGCCGCATAAAACACATTTTCATTATGATAGATGAAATCACTGGAGACGACGGCGGCGTTGAGTTTTTGCATGGAATTGGTAGGCTGCTTAACAAATATGACTTGCACACCCAAAAACACGGTTTTAATACTAAAATTATTGTAGCCGACGCTTCGATTGTTGACCCGGATGTGATTAAACAACACCTCGATGATACCTCGCCGGAACCGGATAAAATCTATTTCAAAAAGCTCCCAAAAACTTCTGAGCAAATCCCGTCTTTACAAGTTATTCCTTTTGAATTTAAACGATTAGCTGCTAAACTTATCAATACGAATTCCTATCCGGCTAGCAGTTTAGAGATAACTTACAAGGTGTTTGTAGAAGCTGTTAAATTCACTGAAGATATTTCTTTAAAAATAAATTATGATTTGGTAAAACGGGTACAGTCTCAAATAATTGAGGATATCAATCAGCGGTTAGCAATACCGGGAGTTGAACAAATTATCGTCTACATTCAGGATAAGCGAAGATTGGCGGAGTTAATTGATAAAATCCAAAATGAGCGAGAATTTAATCGCTATACCGATTATCTGGAAGTCCACGCGAATATCTCGGAAGAGGAGAAGGAGCAAATACAAAAGTGCAAAAATACAGCTAAAGTAATTTTTATGACTGCATCGGGAAGTCGCGGCTTATCTTTCCCAAAAACTAAGCATATTTTAGTAGATATTCCCCGCTTTCAGATTGAGAAAAATCTCATGGAAGTGATACAGGTAATTTATCGGGGACGCGGAGAATATGACAACGGTAAAACCCTTGATGGTGAAGATAAGGAATTGGTTTTTTATCTGTCTGATACAGCAGTTTATTACGCTGATGATGCGGAACTTTCTTTACAAGAAAGCAAGTTGAGTTTGTTGAATTTACTGCTAATTCTGAAGACTGCGGTGATGACGCGGATTGTGGGATATGGATATTTGGGTAGGGATAAGTTTTTGATGATTCCGATTGGCGGTAAGTCGGTTTCCGCAGTCGGGGATACTTTTAGCAGCAAAATGGCGGCTCTAATTAAGACATTAAAGAGCGAGAGCCAGCGAGGAAATATGTTGTTTAAGGAGGTTTATACGAGTCTGGAACAGCTTTTGGGTCGCGGGGAGTTTCTTTTGAAAAATTCTGAGAAGTCTCGTCAAAAGGGCGATTTCTATCTGGAAATGCGGGACGATTTTAATCGTAAGTTTTTGGAGAAGTGTAATCCGCTGGATGGTTTGCTGAGTTATGATAATCTAGAGACTGGTCATGTTTGCGGTAGTTTGTTGCTCGTACCTCTAGCTAAGCAAAATTTGGTAGAAACATACCAGATGCCACTTCATCGAGAAATTAAGGAATGTCTAGAGAAGAAGTTGCTGGACAAAATGTATCGAATTAGGGATAGCGATTCGTCCCCGGAGAATGTAATATCGGCCATTAGAGGCGGTGCGATCGAGCTTTTGCAATTTCTCAACAGCGAAGTCGAGAAAACTCAGTATTTTGAAGAGCAGAGTCAGCAGTTCGATCGCTATTATGCCATACCGCTGTTTGCTTTTGTCAGCGGGGAGGAAATGCAGGAGTATTTTGCTGACAGCAGGCTGGAAGAACCGGAAGACAGGCGGTTTCGGGATATTTTGTCGGCTTATGTGCGATCGATCTACCCTGTAGATAGTGTAATGCCGATCGGGTACAAGTATCACGAATTCCCGTTTATCGTGTTTAGAAGCTACAGTTTAGAGCAAAGTCGAGAAAAGATTTTTACAGATAAATATCTTTTAAGTTCCAACGAATTGAACGTGCTCAATTTAATTTTGTCGAAGCAGATAAACTAGACCTCTCGCATTCCCAAGCTTTCAATCCCTTCAATAATCTGCGTTTATCTGTGTTTATCTGCCTTGCATCTGCGGTTTATGTACCAATCAAAGACTTATGCAATGCAAGCCTACTGAAACTTGTAGGCTGCGTCAGCTAGCTATCACCCCGCAGAGAAAATAAAACTCTTCCGGGTCACCATACTTGCTATTTGCTAACTTCAAATGGCGTGTATTTCCCCCCCAAAGCTTCGACGATGGCGCGAGTATTAGCAGACATCATTTTCACATAAGAATCGCCCTCGCTTCCTGCCGCCCCAATCGAATCCGAATAAAGTTGCTGCGCCGCCAATTTCACCCCCGCTTCCTCCGCCACTGTTCTAATCAGTTGCGGGTTAATTGTAGTCTCGGCAAAAATAGCAGGAACTCCCGCAGCTTTCACGGATTCTACTAACTTTTGCACCGTTTGAGCGCTGGGCTGTTCCTCCGTACTAATCCCGATCAAACTGCCCGCACTTCCCAATCCGTAGGCCCGGCTGTAATATTGAAAAGCATCGTGGGTTGTTACTAATTCGCGCTTATTTTCGGGAATAGTTTTAATCTCTTGTTCGATCCAACTATCCAAACGTTTTAACTCTGCAGTAAGTTTCACAGCATTCTGCGTAAACTTCTCCCGATCTTCCGGCGACAGGTCAATTAGCGCATCCCGAATTGCTTCCACCATTTGAACTACATTTTCCACATTTCCCCAAACGTGCGGATCGGGTACTGTATTGCCTTCTTTATTCAGTAGCAAAGGCTTGACAACTTCCCCCACTGCTAATTTCCGCGCCTTAATTCCGGCCGCATTCATCATCCTAATTAATCCCGGTTCCAAATTGTAACCGTTATACAAAATTAAGTTAGCTTGTTCTAAAGCTTGAGAATCTTTTGGCACAGGTTCGTAAACGTGAGGATCGGTTCCCGGCTGCAAAATTCCTGTTAGCTGAATTTCGCCACCCGCTACTCGATCGGTCAAATCCTCAATAATTGTGCTGGTAGCAACTACCTTGGGTTTAGCATCTGCCTCTGGAGAGAGGCGATCACCCTGGGTTTGAGTACAACTAAATAAGCCCAAAGTCAAAATGCCGCAGGCAATAGTTCTGATAAAAAATACTTTGGACTTGTTCAATCCAGGGCGGGAGGTTTCAATCGCCGACTCACTGCTAAACTCCCCTTTATAGGATTGCTTCACAATTGCCCTCGCTTTTAATTCACATCTGACACCATTCTCAATAACCCTTGTCTGGGCGGGCAGGATGCCCACCCCACCAGAAAACTCACTCTTTGTGGAACAGGCATCTTGCCTGTTATTGAGAATTGTGGAAGATATGAGTTTTAACCGACTTGAGATTTTCGCCGCCAAACCTATAGTTTGAGGGGTTTCCAGCTTGGACTGTTGCATTATCTACCTCTGGTGCGTTCCCGATTATTCCTATTTACCGATGATTTCATATTCTTTTCATTTTTACAGTAAACTTAATAAAAAGGAGATAGAGTCACCGCAATGAATACCGCCGCCTTCCCCAACGAGAATCCTTGGTCTGAAATGGTTTGCCACCTCAAAGACAGCGCTACCGACACTGAAATTATCGCTGTTAAGCACTTAGCAGTAAACTACCGCACGGTAGAGGCACTCAGAGATATCAATCTTTCCGTCAAACCGGGAAGGCTGACGGGTATTATTGGCCCCAACGGTGCCGGCAAAAGCACGCTAATCAAAGCAATGTTGGGCTTAATTCCGGCAAATCGCGGCACTGTTACCTGGGGCGAAGAAGCGATCGCCGATCGACTCGAAACAGTAGCCTACGTGCCCCAGCGATCGCAAATTGACTGGAACTATCCCGCCACCGTTTGGGATGTCGTGATGATGGGAAGAGTCAGAAAAGCCGGATGGTTTCGCCGCTTTTCGGCAGCTAGCCGCCGCACCGCTGCCGATGCCTTAGAAAGAGTAGGTATGAGTGCTTACAAAGACAGACCGATCGGACAACTTTCCGGCGGACAGCAACAGCGAGTATTTCTAGCTAGAGCATTAGCCCAAGAAGCCGCTATTTTCTGCTTTGACGAGCCATTTGTAGGCGTTGACCAAAAAACTCAAAATATCATTTTTGACATCTTCCACGAGCTAGCAAATGCCGGAAAAATCGTCTTAGTAGTCAACCACGACTTAGGCGAATCAATCACCAATTTTGATGATTTAATCTTGCTGAATACAGAATTGATTGCCGCTGGTTCCCGCCAAGAAGTGCTAACCCAAGAAAACCTTTACCGCGCCTACGGCGGACAAGTAATGTTCTTTGCCGGACAAGCAGCTTAATTAGCCAGCAGTCATTAATCTAGGAGTTACACTCTTGAACCCGGTTTCTTGGATAATATTGAATTGGGCAACGATAAATCTCGGATCGAACTCACATCTTGCACCATTCTCAAGAACAGGCTTTCCGGCCTGTTCCACAATAAAATTCACTGTTTGTGGAACAGGCCGGAAAGCCTGTTCCTAAAAAGCTTATTGAGAATGGTACAACATCTCAGATAAAACCGGGTTGCTTTGGTTGTTAGTCATTAGTTAACTGTGATTTGATAATTTTATGATCCAAACCTTAATTGAGCCGTTGCAGTACGGATTCATGCAGCGATCGCTCATAATTGCCATTCTCGTCGGCATCGTCTGCGCGATCGTCGGCAGCTACTTAATGGTACAGCGGCTGGCCTTGCTCGGAGACGCCATCAGCCACTCGGTTTTGCCCGGATTGGCGATCGCATTTATCCTCGGAGCAAACATTTTTATCGGCGCTTTCATTGCCGGAGTTTTGAGTACAGTAATCATAGCTTGGATCAAAGCTCGATCGACAATTAAAGAAGACGCGGCAATGGGCATCGTATTTTCGGCATTCTTCGCCCTCGGCATCACCCTAATTACGATCGTCCAAAAAGACAACAAAATCGACCTCAACCACTTTCTTTTCGGCAACATCCTGGGGGTTACTGTCGAAGATGCGATCGACACAGCCGTCATAGTCGCCGTAGTCTTATTAGTTGTAGTAGTCTTTTACAAAGAACTGCTATTTTATACATTCGATCCATTAGGAGCGCAAGCCACAGGTTTACCAGTAAACCTGCTCAACTTCGGACTGATGGTACTCATCGCCCTCACAATAGTTGCCAGCCTCAAAGCCGTTGGCGTAGTGCTAGTCTTGTCCCTATTAATTACACCCGCAAGTACCGCCTATCTCCTAGTAACTCGCCTGCACCAAGTAATGATTTTAGGCGCAATAATCGGAGTTATTTCCAGCATTAGCGGAATGTATCTCAGCTACTTCTATAACTTGCCATCCGGCCCCGCAATAGTTTTAGTTGCATCGGGGTTATTTGTGCTATCATTGCTCTTCAGTCCCACTCAAGGAATCCTCACCCAGCCCCGCACACACTCCGGTCAAATTCCTCCAATATGGCGGGAATTAAAAAATTTAACTAAAGGCCGATAACAAATAACTTTGTAGTAACTCACATCTTGCACCATTCTCATGAACAGGCTTTTCGGCCTGTTCCACAAAGAGTGAATTTTCTTGTGGAACAGGCCGGAAAGCCTGTTCCTAAAAGGCTTATAGAGAATGGTGCAACATCTCAGTAGCAAGGCTTCTGCGCCGCGCCTCCCATTGTTAATCAGAATCTTCGTTAATCCCCGTGGATGTGCGGTTCAAACAAGCCTCTTCAATTAATACCCATAACTGCGAATGGTCGGCTGCATCGAGATTTGGTAAAAACGGTTGTTTTTAGGATTGCGAGAAAGCAAAAATGGGATGATACCGAATCGGGCGATCGCAACTACGAACTATTGGTCACAAAAAACTGTACAATAACAAAAGTTAAAATTTCACGCCAACACATCTACTAAGTTAAAAAAACATGACCGTCAAAGTAGGAGACACCGCCCCCGATTTTACCTTACCATCTCAAACTGGCACATCAGTCAGCCTCAAAGATTTTAAAGGTAAAAAAAACGTCATAGTCTACTTTTACCCCAAAGACGACACACCCGGATGCACCACCCAAGCTTGCGCTTTTCGAGATAGCTACGAAGTCTTCAAAGACGCAGGCGCAGAAGTCATAGGAATTAGCGAAGATACCCAACAATCGCACCAACAATTTGCCACCAAATATCAGCTACCCTTTACACTGCTGAGCGATACTGGCAACAAAGTTCGGCAATTATATGGAGTTCCAGCTACCCTGTGGATTATGCCCGGTAGAGTAACTTATGTCATTGACAAAGAAGGCGTTGTCAAGCATATTTTTGACTCCATGTTAGACTTCAAAGCACACGTTGCAGAAGCACTCAAAACTTTAGAAACCATCAAAAGTTAGATGGATTTGCTTAAATATATTGTTGGTAGTGAGGACGAAAGTCCTCATCCCTCATTGTCTAAAAAACCAAGAACAAACTAAATTCCTGACTGCGAACTAAAGGTTTTGAGTGAGAACGGAAATTCTCAGACTAGAGGTTTTCTCGTACCCAATTTTTAAAAGCTTGAATAGCGTGGGTTCTACCAGCAACTTGACTCTGCTGAGTGTACTGATTCACCAGTTCGACAATCGGGATATTGGGGAAAGTGGGACTAACATCAGACTCAATATATTTTTCGGCTTGCAAGACGTTGATTTGTAGCCCTCGCCGTGCATATCGCCAAAGTTCCGGCACTCCTAGAATTTGATAATTATCCAACTGCGTGCGAGAGGTAAGATCAATTTCTATAGCTAAGTCGGGAGGTGGATCAACACTCATATCGAGGCGAGTTTTACCTATAACGGCTGCTTGATTTTGAATGTAAAAACAGGTATCCGGTTCGACAGCCTGACTCATGCGTTCATTTTTCAACGTTGTCGAACCTAATGACTCAAATGCTATTTGTCGTGTTTCTAACAAAATTTTTACCATGTCGCCAATAATTTCTTTGGCTTTTTCATGTTCGGGCAGAGGAACCATAATTTCTAACCGTCCGTTACTATAGGAAAGTCGGGAAGCACGACGTTCTCCCAATTCCGCCAAAATACTTTCAAATTGTTGCCAGTTAACATCCTCAACCAGTAATTGCTGACCCGGCTGAATCTTCAATTGTCTTAACTCCAATAGCATAATTGTTCATCCATTTTCTCTAGAAAATATCCGCCAAGTCCTGACTACGAATCATGATATTAAAAAACCAAGAAAGGACTAAAGTCCTTACTAAAAACTCGTGGTTCGTAGTAAGGACTTTAGTCCTTTTTTGCTAACGACTTGCAGCCATTAACAATTAGCACTCAGCAATTATCTAGCTTTTTGCAACACTCGATTTTTCAGATGTAGCGCTTTCGGCAGTTTTGCCATTTTTGCTATTACCGTTACCGTTGCTGTGGCGGGGTTGGATAACTCCATAGCCACCGTGAGTCTTGCGTTCGTAGAGTACGTTAATTTCGTCTGTTTCCGCATTACGGAACATATAGAAATCGTGATCGATAATCTGCAATTGTTCCAAAGCTTGTTGCACAGTCATTGGAGGCATAGCAAAATACTTAGTCCGTACAACCTCAGCAGGAAGTTCGGGAGTTCGATCGCCAATCAGATCCGCTACTACAGGATGTTCATCAACTACCGTAACCGTTTTGGCACTACTCTGGATTTTGTTGTCGTGACGTTTTTCCTTAAATTTCCGCAGTTGACGAGCTATCTTGTCGGCAACCAAATCTATGCTTGCATATAGGCTTTCCGTGCTTTCCTCAGCCCGAATCACGCTGCCGTTAGCATAAATTGTCACCTCAGCAGTCTGCTTAGGATTGATCCTGGGGTTACGAGCCACCGATAGATGTATGTCCACTTCAGTCGTCAAAGTTTGAAAATGGCTAACTGCCTTTTCCACCTTTTGATTGACGTACTCGCGAATCGCATCGGTGATTTCTATATTTTTACCCTGGATAACAAGCTTCATAGAGCTCCCTCCCTTCTGTAACTTCGGTATATTTTATACAGTAGCACTATGTATTCTCGAAAACACTTATCTTCCAAATCTTTTATTATATGTTGACAATTCTTGATTTAAGCTGGGCCAATATTCCGTAAAAATACTATTGATTTTTTGCATGGTTTCTCCTCTAATCCATCAACCACTAAATGCACAACCCTGCTTGCTCCTCGATTGGGGACAAGTTCCCTACTCCCAAGCTTGGGAAATCCAGCAAAAACTCGTGCAAGAACGGCGCGACAGGCCAGATTTGCCAGATGTCCTGATTTTGCTGGAACATCCGCCGGTTTACACTTTGGGACTGGGATCAAAGCTGGAATTTCTGAAATTTGACCCAAGCCAAACTCAGCCGGAACTGCACCGAGTTGAGCGGGGCGGCGAGGTGACTTACCACTGTCCGGGTCAATTGGTTGGCTATCCGATTTTAAATTTGCGCCGTCACCAACAAGATTTGCACTGGTATTTGCGGCAGTTGGAGGAAGTGCTGCTGGGGGTGCTGGAAGTTTTGGGGTTGAAGGGTTCGCGGGTTCCCGGTATGACTGGGGTTTGGGTGGATGGGTGCAAGCTAGGTGCGATCGGCATTAAAGTCAGCCGCTGGATTACGATGCACGGTTTTGCCTTAAATGTTTGTCCGGATCTTGCCGGTTTTGGCCAAATTGTACCTTGCGGGATTCCCGATCGACCTGTTGGCAGTTTAGAGCAGTTTATTCCCGGAATTGAGGTCGATCGAGTGCGATCGATCCTTGTCGCTGAGTTTGCTCGCGTTTTTGCAGTGGAAATTGTGCGAACCCAGATGTAGGATGCCTCGCTGCCAACCTTACTCCTAACGATCGTAGTGCGAGCGCTCTTAAATTATCAAAAACATCCGGCTTAATTCTCCACCCAATCACTTAAAAACTCTAGGCTAAGGATGCTAAATATCGAAGCGAATTAACGCGGCGGTGTTTGCGAGACTTGGGGGTATTATAGGGATAATTTTAACGGTCTGTACTCACTGACTCAAGAATTGAGAAAATTGGTGGTACAATGCGCGATCGCCTGCTTCTCTAACCTTAGAGAGAAGCAAGACCGATGCAGAAATACGTCCTAAGAGTTTTGCGATCGCCCCTAGCATCAGGTAAGCTTCTTGTTAATTATTGCGCTTTGCTCAGGAGAAAAAATTTATGCCCGATATGTCCGGTCAAGACCCCTCGGAAATTAAAATGGCGACGGTTGATGAAGAAGAAAAAGGCGCAACGTTTAGCGGTACGGTCATCCTTGCTATCGATGCCGAGGCTGGGGAAGTCGTTTTCTTCAGAGACTTTTTGATTGAAGATTATAAAGGCGAACTTACCGCTTATCTGGCAACAGATGGCAATATAACGAAAAGCATTGATTTAGGCGAACTTAAGCATAAGAGCGGCAGCTTTAAGCTGCCAATTCCGCTGGGGACGGATACATCACCCTACAATACAGTCGTGCTGCGCGACGAAAAAAGCAAGAAAAAAGTGGTGACGATCGAGCTGTAAAATTTGCAATTTAGCTCGTAGTTGGGCCAAATTCGTTAGTGCAGCCCTCGAAGAGGATCGCCCTCTTTTTTCCTGAAGTGCGATCACTCTTAAATTAAGGTGCGTCACTTTCGATCCAACAGTCGAGTTGTAAAGTGATGCACCCTAATTTTTAAAATGGAATCGGATCGTAATCGGGATTTTCCGGTTCGTTAGACGAACCCGACGGGCGATCGGACTCAGAACTTGAAGACTGATGCGAGTTCCAATCCGAACTAGACGTGCGGTTAGGGCCGCTTGGAGCGCTGTTAGAACTGCGGTTCCGCGAGCCTAAAGGTACTACATTGCTAGGCACATTAGCCGGGGCGCTGTCGCGAATTTGAGCAGGTTCGGGGGCGGTTCTACCTGCGGGAGCCGAACTCATGGCATCGGCGCCGACACTGTAAATCCTTTGAGCTGTCAGTTCAGCGCGCTTTTCTTTAATACCATCTCTTTCGATCGTATTCATGCTCAGCCGTCCTTCAATAATCACGCGATCGCCCTCGTGATATTTCTCGTGAATTTCTTGAGCAAAATTTCCCCATCCTATCACTTTCAAATGTTCGGGTGGATCTTCGGGTTTTGGGCCGGGAAACTGCACCAACATCTCAGCGATTTGAAGTTGATTGTCAGGAGTATAACGTAGTTGCGGTTGTTGAATTATTTCCGCCATCAAAATGCAGCTATTCATCTGTTATCTGTGCGTAATTGGGAATTGGATGTTGAAGAAAGAAGGAAGAAAGAAGAAGGAAGAAGGAAAAAATAGCTATCCGTGTACCGATGACTTGTGCGTCTTGCTTTTGGGAATTGCCTGCAAATTGGTAATTGGTGATTACTGATTTTTAGGCGCTATTCGCTATTAGTTGTCACCGATTACGGATTACACATTACCAAATTTATCTTGGAGAACCGCCGCCTCGGCTTGACTGACAAAATCGTGAACGAGGGCGCGGTACTCCTTCAACGTTTCAGATACCCAATCTCGATCCTCACTGTTGGCGAAGATATGAACGGTCGGTTCACTAGCATCGGGTAAAACTAATACCCAATTGTCATCGCTGTAGTTAAAAATCTTCACTCCATCTAATAATTCTAAACGATCGGGCGAATGAGTTTCTACTAAATGTCGCATTAGCGAACCCTTGATAGTCCAAGGACAGCGGACGCTGTAACTGCGGTGGGTGATGCGGGGAAGTTCCGCCTTGATCTGTCCGAGCGATCGCTCCTGAATCGTCATCATTTCTATCACTTTAGCAATGCAGAACATTCCGTCAAATCCGGGATGCAACTGCGGGAAAATAAAACCCATAAGGCCGCTGCCACCCAAAACCACATTCGGGTTCCTGTTAGCGGCTTCCATCAAAGCAGTTGGGTTCGCCTTCGTGCGGATTACCTTGCTTTGATAGCGTCGGGCGATCGCCTCCACCGCAGAAGACGCATGCACCGGCACTACTACTGTACCTTTGGGATGAGAAGTCAGCATCAAATTTACCATCAACGCCGTCAGCATTTCCCCGCGAATCGCTATCCCAGACTCATCTACCAAAATGAGCTGTTCGCCGTTAGCCGATACCTGCACTCCAAAATTAGCGCTGAGTGCTTTCACCACCCGGCCAAGTTGGTCGAGCAAATATTCCCGTTCCCCGTTGCTTAGAGAAGTCTGCTTGAGACTAGCATTGAGAACCACCGCATCGCAGCCGAACTTGGCGAGCATTTGGGGCAGAATTGCTCCAGAAACCGCGTAAACGTAATCGATTACCACCTTAGAATTGCTGTAGCGTATCGCCTCAACATTCATCTGCCGCTCAAAAATGCGGTTGTAAACATCGAGAGCTTGGTTAAAGTACGTCATCTCTCCAATTTCGGGAATTAGAGCTCGCCGCAAATCTTCCTTAAAATAAGCCCCCTCGATTTTTTTCTCAGCTCCTTTAGTAATATTGATGCCTTTGATATCGAAGAATTCAATTAAAATGTGGTCGGAGCGATCGGGTGAAATGCGAACATGAATGCCGCCAGCAATCGACAGCGTAGACGAAACCGTGCGCGCGATCGGAATTGCCGTCGATTCCAAATTGACCACATTTATTCCCACCGACATCAAACCCGCAATCAAAGACCTCGAAACCATCCGCGAAATGCTCCGCTGGTCACGAGAAACCGATACCGCAGTCCCCGGTTTCAAAGTCGAGCCATAAGCCGCGCCCAATTTCACTGCAAATTCCGGAGTAACATCCACATTTGCCAGTCCTTGAACGCCACGCTGACCGAACAAATTCCGCTTAGCTTGTTCTCCCCAAATTAAATTTTGATTTAACAGAGCGCCGGATTCAATATTTTTGCTCGGCCAGACGCGCACGCTTGGCCCCACTTGTGCTTCTTCTCCCACGATGGACATTGAACCGACGACAGCACCTTCGAGGACGTGAGCGCGCCTGTCTACGCGCGTGCTCCGGCAAATCACGCACGCCCTAAGATGAGCGTCTTCGCCGACAATTGCTCCGTTCCAGACGATGGGACGTTTGAGGTTTGCGTCCGCCCCGACAGTCACGTTATCTCCGATCACTGTACCGGCATCGATTTTAACTCGGGCTCCAATCCGACAATTGCTGCCGATCATCGTCGGTACTTCGACGATCGCGCTATCGTCAATAAAAGTATTCTGACCTACCCAAAGTCCCGATCGAACTTCGTTGTAGTAGCTCAAATCCAGTTTGACCTTTCCCCGCAGCGCGTCGTACTGAGATTCCCGGTAAACATCTAGCTGGCCGACATCGCACCAGTAACCCTCGGCGATGTAGCCGTACATCGGCTCGTTTTTTTCCAGTAGCAGGGGAAACAAGTCTTTCGAGAAGTCGCACTCCTGATTTACCGGCAGGTAATCCAAGACTTCGGGTTCTAAAATATAAATGCCGGTATTGATAGTATCGGAGAAAATTTCGCTGCTAGAAGGCTTTTCCAGAAAGCGACTGATGCGGTAATTTTCCTCAGTAATCACGACCCCGAATTCCATCGGGTTGGGAACGCGAGTTAAAATTAACGTGGCTTTGGATTGCTGGCTACGGTGAAATTTGATCGCTGCCGTCAAGTCGAAGTCTGTGATGCTGTCGCCGCTGATGACCAGAAAAGTTCGATCGAGCAGTTCAGCAATATTTTTGACGCAACCAGCCGTACCCAGCGGTTGGTCTTCCTCCACAGCGTAAGTCATTTGAACGCCAAACTCTGCCCCGTCAGTAAAATATTCACGCATGACATCGGGAAGGTAGTGCAGCGTCGCAATAATTTCCGTAATCTGATGCCTTTTTAGCAAATTAATAATGTGTTCTGCGATCGGGCGATTGAGAATCGGCACCATCGGTTTGGGCAAATCGCAGGTCAAGGGTCTGAGCCTCGTTCCCGACCCCCCAGCCATTAGCACTGCACGCATAAAATCCTCCTTGCTTAGAAAGCTCTCTACCGTCATTGTCCGCTAGAAAAAGTTTGCCTGCTGTAATTCGTGGGCCACCAGCAATCAGTTCTTACTTAAATATCTTCGAGTAGTGACACGTCTGGGAAATCCCGTTCGGCCTGGCCGTCCCCCAACAGCAACCGATTTCAACCGAATTAGAACTTGCGACATTGCACCTATCCCCCGGTCGAGCTCGGATTGGTAGGGGATGTTGGATAATACCAGTTAAAAAAAAGAATGCAACTGTAGGCCCGTGCTCCAAACCCTTATATCATCAGCCATTCCCAATTCTTGAATTCTTCACTTATTCAATCTTATAAGTCCTCAGAACCATCGACTTTTGGCAGAAGTCCCTTCTTGCTTGCTCGGTGAAAGCTATTTCGGGGGTGTTATTTTTAAGTTTGTCGCCAGCGGGCATTTTGCAGTCTCTTTCTGAAGGTGGAATTACTACAGCTATCGGTGCGCCTTGGCGTCTGATAAATGATAGATTAAGGGTAGCGCTTTGACTAGCTGACCCAAAATCCTATCCATTGCTTAGGGGTTTTTTAAATGAGTACGTTAATTAGCTTGGCATTGCTGATCGCCTACGGTGGCGGTATTTGGAAATTTTGGAATGGTTTCGATCGCACTAACTTCGACAGAAGTTTTACAAATCGCCTGAAGCTCGCGCTGCTCTGGCCGGCGTTAATTTTTAATAAGCCTTACCGCCAAAACTTTACAAAAGCTCTCAAAGCTTCTAAAAGGTAATTCAAGAATGTCTAAAAAGTCCGATCGCCCAGTAGCGGGTCAGGAGCAGACTTGGTTTGCTAAAGGAAAATCAGATAGCTGGCAAGTTTTACTGTCGCAAGTCGCTTCTCGATTTGATCGCGAATACCGGGGAGAAGCTTTCGCTTTACCCGAAGAAGTCGAAGCAATGCCGATTTTCCTAGAATCTGTTGCAGGAACTCTCCAAGCAAAAACAGTTTCTCCCTTTTGGAAAATTGCCAAACCTCAAAAAAATCAGCGCTGTTTAGACATTGGCTGCGGAGTCAGCTTTCTCATCTACCCTTGGCGGGATTGGGAGGCATATTTTTACGGTCAAGAAATCAGCAGCGCAGCGCGAGACGCCTTAAACGCTCGCGGCCCTCAGCTCAATTCTAAGCTGTTCAAAGGTGTAGAATGGGCTCCCGCTCACCAGTTAAATTACGAGGAGGCTCAGTTCGATTTATGCCTCGCTACAGGCTTTAGCTGTTACTATCCTATAGACTATTGGAGTATTGTCATGGGAGAAGTAAAGCGGGTATTAAAACCGGGTGGTCATTTTGTTTTTGATGTCCTCAACCCCAATGCTCCTTTAGCAGAAGATTGGGCAATTTTGGAAACTTATCGAGCCGGGGAAGTATTTTTAGAGACAATAGAAGATTGGGAGAAAATGATTAAAGCTGCGGGCGCTAAGGTAGTAAAAAAGCAAAGTGGCGACTTATTTCAAATGTATAAAGTTCAATACAATTGAGAGGTTAAGGGGAATAGGTAATTAGCTTTTTACTCAAAAATTCAATCATCCAAACCCTGGCCTGACCGACGACAAACAACTTCATTCTTAGAAGTTGATAAAGTAGGGTAAGTCAGCAAGTACAAATTAGTTTGAAAAGCAACAAATATTCAAGCTGACGCACCCTACTAACTACTAACTCACAATAGTGAAGCAAGCAGATTGGATATTACCTATTCCCATAGCGGATTGCCAATTACCGACGCCCAATTAATTTTCGGTAGCCGCAGGAGATGGCGTTGCTTCCGGCGATGGTGACGGCGACACTTCGGCAGCAGGAGATGGCGCTGCTTCCGGGGCAGGAGATGGCGACACTTCGGGCTGCGGGGACTCTTCGGCAGCAGGAGATGGTGCAGCTTCGGGCTGCGGAGACTCTTCGGCGGCAGGAGATGGCGCTGCTTCGGCGGGCTGCGGAGACTCTTCGGCGGGTTGCGGTTGAGGAGAAGGCGACTGTTCCGCGGCTGGTTTCGGTTCAGGCGAGGGCGACGGTTGAGCCGCAGGCTTGGGTGCGGGCGGCGACGGTTGGGCCCCTGGCTGCGGTTTGTTTGAGGGGGTCGGCGGCTTCTCAAACTGCGGTTTTACTTCAGTAGGCGCTGGGGAGGGCGGCTGGCCTGTTGGTCTGCTGGGCGCTGTGGGGGCGGGCGCTGGCTGCTGCTGGCCTGGTGGGTTGGGCCTGGTTGGGGTGACAGGAATGCCACTGCAAACTTTTTCGTCGTACTTAAACTCGACAGCCAGTTGGTAAAGCTTGTGCGTGCTGGCTGCTTCAAATGTTAGAGAAGGGCTAATAATCGCAATTTTAGCCGCATTATCGAGAATACCGTAACCCGTGGGGACGATCGGCTGAGGCTCTGCCTTGAGCAAGCCTTGAGGGCTGACAACTGCTCCAAAAACTGCAGTTCCTTGGAGTTTTTGCGAGCAAGCTGTTACGGGATAAGGGACATTCACAGGAGTCGATCCCGTCATTTGCAAGTCAGGATAAGCCTTTTGGAATCTGTCAAACAAAGCACGATAGTTAGTTACAAACGCAGTTTGCTGTGCGCCTGTGTCGGTGGATGAGTTTGAACCGGGTTGTCCGAGCTGTCGCTGTCCTTCTTCAAATTGTTGCCTCCTGATTCTTTCTTCGGGAGTTTCTGCGATGAGATTCCTTTTATTGGGATCTTTTTGAGTCAATTTTGGTACTCCATCGGGCCCCACATTCCTGCCGGCAATTGGGAATTCTGGGGTAAAGACTGGAGCTCCGTCTGGAAATAGTGGAAGTCCGCCTCTACTGGCTATGATCTTTTTGAGCGCCTCTGCTTCATCTTCCGAGCCGCCGCCGGGAAACTGCGGCGCTTCTGGCAGCGATGGTGGTGGCGGGATATTGCGATCAAAATTACCTGGTAAGGGAGGGAAAAGGAAACCGCTGGGAGGTACGGGTGGGACGAAAGTGGGTATTGGCTGAGAGGGGGCTCTGACTGTTGGGGATGGAGTCTTGGGAGGTGGCGGGGCTGTTGGGGCCGTGAAGGGCGGGAGAGGGGAAGGAGGCAGAGGGGAAAAGAATCCAGGAGGTGGCATTCCCGGCGGCATGGCGGGCAAGTTGATGGTATCAGGTGGGGGGGGCAAGGGCGGAGCTAACTTTGGCCCTGGTCGAAGAGGAACTGGTGCGATCGAAAATGGCGTAAATCGCGTATTAGACGGTTTCGGTGGTATGGTTTGTGGCAGGCGGCCGGCTTCTGCGGGAGTTAGTTCTACTAAGCCGACAGAACCGGGGATATTTTTTGAGGAATTTCCACCATAAAGTATGTTTGAGAGCGTCGGGGCGGTTGCTCCGAGGACTCCGTGCAGGCCCACAGAAGCTAGGGCTGCCCACCAAAAAGGCTGGCGCAGCGGTTCGGAAAGGGTGTTTGCTAGGGAGGAAGAGTCAGTCATTTAAATTTTAGATTTTAGATTTTAGATTGGGGGATTGGGATATGGTTAGATTTTAGATTGGGGGATTGGGATATGGTTAGATTTTAGATTTTAGATTGGGGGATTGGGGGATTGAGTGATTGGGGGATTGGTAATTTATATTGTTGTGGTTGTGATTGAGTGTGAATTCGTTTTAATGAGGAGAGGTTGGGGAATTCAAAGGTATAATTGTAGCACGGTCGGTATCGAAATTGCGTGATCGACTTTTATTGAGATTTCGCGACCCTCACATCCAGCACTCAAGCCGAGAAACCGGGTTTTTGGGCTGGTTCAACGCTTGTATAGCAGCCGCTAATAGGGTGAGGACGTTGTTAATTGCTGAAACCATTGTTTTTCTTGCCTACTGCCTTTGGCCGAATCCTATACGCGGTTTCTCAGATATTGTTGAGAATGGTGAGCGGGGCGTCAGGCGGGCCGGACTGAGGCGAGCAAAAAACAGACTGCGCCGCTGCTATACCGTCTTTTTCCGGGATCTGGATCGCCCCTAATTTATTAAACACGATCGAGCAAACGGATGGACCCCTGTTTCCAATTCGGTTACACAACCGGATTCATCCGTGGCAGTAATGACTCAATCCAAAATCCAAAATCCAAAATCCAAAATCGATGGATTCACCAGCGATAGCGGTAATTTTTAAAAGGAGCTCCCTCAATGGTGAGCAAGTCGATGGGATAAATTGGAGCGCCGCTTGCCATGTATTGAAACATTTCCCGAACTTCCTCTCCCCGCAACGACAACTGGTCTAATTCCTTGAGAGAATACCAGCCCGCGCACAAAGTATGCTCATCCGGCTTACTCTTGGGTGGCGTCTTATCTTGTGGACGAGCCACAAAAATGACTCGGAGGCGCACATTGCCCCTAGGCATCACTGTGTGCTCTACCCGGAGAATTCCCTCAACGATGATGGAAATGCCCGCTTCTTCGAGGGTATTACGCATAGCAGCTTCGAGCAAAGTTTCCCCTTTTTCCACTCGCCCTGCTGGGAGATACCACTGCTGCTCGTACTTGCGCTCTTGTACCAGTAGAAAACGGTCTTCTAAGTGAACGACAACTAGGGTAAAATACCATGTTTGAATCGGCTCGCGAGCCATAGAAGTAGATATTCCCTAAGCAAAAGGTTTAACGAGCGGCAGATGTTAGCAATCCAAAGGATGCTTCGGCAAGTGTCTTTGAACTTGAAAAACAGATCGTAGCACTCCGGCCGCAAAATCTAAAATTTAAAATCTAAAATCTAAAATTGACAATGCCATTACCAACCGTGATTTTACCAGGATATTTTGCTGCTGCTTCCGACTATCGCGAATTAGAAAAGTCTCTGGTCGATCGAGGTTTCCCAACAGTAACAGTGCCTCTGGGCAAGGGAGATTGGTTGCCGACTTTTGGCGGGCGGTCGATGGTGCCTATTTTGCGACAGCTCGATCGCACTGTCAAACAAATGTTACAGCAATACGGCGTTCCCCAGATCAATCTCGTCGGTCATTCCGCCGGCGGCTGGATTTCTCGCATCTATTTGGGCGAAAAGCCTTACACGATTCACGGCGACGTGCTTGAGGACGCGGGTTTGTGGGAAGCTCACCCTTATGTAAATACTTTAATCACTTTAGGCACGCCGCACGTCTCTCAAGAGCGCTGGACGCGCAAAAATCTAGATTTTGTCAAAATTCACTATCCGGGGGCTTTTCACCCGCAGGTGCGCTACGTGTGCGCTGCTGGGAAGGCTGTTTTTGGCAAGCGTGGTTTAGGGACTTGGCTGGCTTATAAAAGTTACGAGTTGACTGTGGGGAAGGGCGAAACTTGGGGAGATGGAATTACGCCGGTGGAAGCTGCTGTTTTGGATGGAGCCGAAAATCTGGTGTTGGAGGGGGTTTGGCATTCGCCTCGTTCTCCGGGGAATTGGTACGGTTCGCCGGAGGTTTTGCCAACTTGGATTGGGTATTTGTGTTAGAAACGAACCGCGAAGACGCGAAGGACGCGAAGGAAGAAGGAGAAGAAAATACAAGGAGCGGCTTTTTTTTTAAATCTAGATCGGAATGGAGTAAACTCCTAGGGAACTCGCCCTTGCGATGCGATGTTTACTTAAATTTTTATCGCTAACTGAATAGAATAGATTGAAAAAATATTTTATGTGGCATTATCGGTAAGATTCAGAAGTCACGGCGAACAACACAATCAAATTAGAGGTTGGCTGGGGTGGAATTGGGCGACAATGCTACTGTGTGCTTGGATGCAGATAAGGAACCTCAGCCGGATGGTTTGTGGAGAATTGATGCGGGAGGTCGATAGCCAATTAGGGATGATGATTATGTGCGATCGCACTCCGTAGAATCATCCCAGTGTTTGGTATTTGGTGCGAAGGGCGATCGCCCTTTATTGACTATTTGAGGCGATTACTCTGGCGGTTCAGTATCGAGAGGGGCTTGACGGCGGTGACGAATATGTAATATCGCAATGGTATCGCCCTCCACCACAAACAGAATCCGATAGGTTCTTCTTTTACCAACCCAAAGTTGTCGAATTTCCCGACCAATGATCGCAGCTTCGGGGGCAACTGAGCAACGGTAAGGAAACTGTTGCAGGGATGCGATCGCATCTTGGAGGTCGTAGTACCACTGATTTGCGGCATCAGCACTCAGATAATCGCACATCCAACGGTAGGCGTTTTCAATTTCTTGAAAGGCGGGTGGTTGGATTATGACTTGATAACTCATAGACGAGGAGGGATGTTGAACTGCTGCTGTAGCGCTGTCATGGCTCTCTCGGCTGGAATACCTTCTCCTCGATCAAAGCTTTCGAGTCCTTTGCGGATGCCGATGATGGCTTCGAGGTAGTCGATGCGCTCTAGCAGTTGTTCGTAGGTATTAAGTTGGGGGTTTGGAGTGGATTTTAGCGATCGTACCAAGCTAAGAATATCTGCGAGCAGTTCGTCAGGGGTGCTATCGATTTCTTGGATGAGGAGTTCTTTGATGGTCATCGCGGCATCTGGTAGAGAATTGATACTTTGATTATAACGAGTGTCGATCGCCCCTTATTGACCTCGACCCGGTTTACTATCGGCAAAACCTAAACCTTCGGAGTATAAGAAAGTGGCGATCTCACTCCGTAGAATAATCGCAGTGTTTGGTATTTGGTGCGAGGGGCGATCGCTTTTTTTTCATTCAAGCATCGCTTTCCGTCTAATCCTCGCATTATCATAGTAGAAATAGAATAAGATTGTAAACTATCAACAAATGGCACAAATTATTACTACTGAATTACCTCAAACCCTCCAGGCTCTATTTATAGAGGTCGAACGTACCAAAACCCCTTTAACCGTCATCCATGAAGGAAAAGCATTAGTGATTATTTATCCTGCGACCACCCAAGATCCACGCCCCACCTTTGGTGCAATGAAAGGAAGCGGTGAAATATTAGGAGATTTCATTGCTCCTGTCGCCGAACTGTGGGAAGTTTTGGAATGAAACTTTTACTTGATACCCGCATTTAGCTAGCGATCGCACTAGACTGTTGCTTGAACAAGCATATCCTCTACTTGCCTAATTTGCTTCCAATCAATTACTGCAACCCAAAGACTTTCCTCTTCTGAATATTGCACTACGCCATCGACTTCTAACTCTTCGTCATACAATGCTAAAAATTTGCCATCTTCCAACTTAATATTTTGGCGACTCAAATCTTCAATCGTACCAACGCAATTGAGGCGAAGGCGACCCTGCTCATCCGCATTATGAAAGTCTGCAAAGATTCTGGGATATTTCATATTTTTGCTCAACTCAGGATGATTGTTGTGAGGGATTAGGAATCGTTGGTGTCAGCAGCAGACTTGCTTTTTCTGGTGTTAAGCCAGTTAATGTTGCATGATTTGGGCTCCGGCCCGAAGTACGGATGACATCTCCATCGGACGAGCGAACCTCACCCACTGTAGTCACACCAACTTGTCCATGAGGGATTGTCACTGCTAACTCTGCTACAGATAATCCTACTGCACATTCTACAGAAATTCCCGTGATACCGCTGGGGTGAGTTGCCGTACTGCGTTTAATATCTTCTGGGCGATTACGACCGCCACGAACTACTAAGGCCTCGTTTGGAATTCTTTCCACAAGTGTAGGCTGTTTGATTTAGGTACGCGCTATACTTTAGCAGAAATCTTTGTCCATAGGGCGATCGATCTTTTGTTTAACTCAAGCATCGCACTCTGTACAATCATCGCCGTATGTGGTATTTGGTGCGAGGGGCGATCGCTTGGGTGCAGTGATTTGTTATACTGATAATTGTAGACTTACGAAGCTTAGAACAATGAAAACCTATAGCTTTGATGCCATTATAGAGTTAGTCGAAGAAATGTCTGATGACGAACAGATCACTCTCATCGATTTGATCGGGCGACGACTTAGGGAAAAACGGAGAGATGAGATCGCTCTTAATATTGTTCGTGCCGATGAAGAGTATTTGCATGAACAAGTATTCCGAGGCACAGTAAATGATATCATGGCAGAATTAAAAAGATGAGAAGTCTTGTCCTAGCCTCTTCGTTCAAACGAGCTTTCAAATCATTAATCCGCCAAGAACCTGAAATGGAGGAAAAAATAGCTGAGCGACTAGAACTATTGGCAAATGATCCATTTCATCCCTCACTTAAAACCCACAAGCTGAAAGGTAAACTATCTGGTGCTTGGGCTTGTACTGTAGAGTACGACTGTCGAATAGTCTTCAATTTCAAAAAATATTCAGATTCAGATGTTGAAGAGATCCTTCTGATTGATCTTGGTAGCCATGACGAAGTTTATTGAGGTCATCCTTTAAGCAATAGATGTAACTCGATCGTCAGACAGTTATTAGGAGGATTATGAGAGATTGGAATGCTCTAAAGGAACGCTATTTGCGAGACGAGCTACCCATTCGTTTGGGAAATTTAGCATGGGATTTGGCACGAATTAAATCTCGCTGTCAAAATGCAGCTAATGGCAAATTAATTGAAAATCTGCTGCAAGAAAGTAAGCTGTTTATTGAATGGACTGCTCAAGATGCAGAGATAGAAATAGCTGCTGAGTTAGTTGAGTTGCAGATTCAGTTAGCTTGCTGGCAGTATTCTTGGGCAAGGATTTGGGAGGATGCGACACAACGAATGAGAGTTGCCCAAAAAACAAAGATTTTGTCGGAAAAAGTGCTGAATATGTCGGGTTTGTTGGCTGTGAATTAGATGGTGGGCGATCGCTCTCCGTGCAATCAGCGCACTTTGAAATGGTGGAAATGGATAAGATTGTGAGTGAAAAAAGAGGTTGGGTGACACCAGCGTCAACCCAACCTACAAAAAAAGGCGCTCCCACTAATGGAGAGCAGGAATCACACTTATTCCTTTTATACTAGGCGGACATATTCACGTAGTTGGGAACGTAGACCTTGAGTAATCATTGGAAAATTATTGATTTCTTGAATGATAGAACTCTCAGATCTGCCACTCTTCTTAAGCTCCTGAACTACAGCCTTTGCTAGAGTCTCAACCCCAACCTTTGCAATCATGCTTGAAACGCCTGCAATCAAGGTGAGAGCAAGTGCGCCACCAATCATGCCCAAAGGACCACCTAAAAAAGCTAACGAAGTTGTAATTGCTACGGCTCCTGCATAAGAAGAGGTTGCAACAAGCCCAACTAAGACTAAACCAGCAACTCCTAGACCCGCTAACTTATTGACTATCTCATCCATAATAATTAAGTGCTCCGCTAAACTTCAGATTAATTAGACCTTCAAATTCAAACTGAACTAACTATCTTTACCCTTTACCTCCAAAAAGTTTATATATTCCGTATCCAACAGCAGCCGCCGCAGCAACAGGTGCAGCAGCAACTATGGCAGTACCAGCAATTGCACCTCCCCCGACAACGCCACCGATACCCGCAAGGGTGCCCATAATTGCAGCACCAGAAGCACCGCCAGCTACCGTTACAGCACCAGCACCAACTAGACCAGCAGCAGCCCCAATGTTTGTAGCTGTTCTTGCCCGTGCACGAGCATCATTCTCTTCCTCAGACAAGTTCGATTGCTCTTTGAACAAAGTTTCATTCATTATTTTTGCCCCCAGATAAGCAGGGCCTGCTGCTAATACCGCAGGAGCCGCCGCCATACCACCACCAACCACACCACCTGCCGCAGCTAGACCCGAAGTAATTCCTGCTCCTGAAGTTGCTGCAACAGTCAACCCTGTTGCAGCACTGGCAGCCGCACCTACCGCAGCACCAGTTTCTGCAACCGCTTTGACTGTTTTGACTGTATTTCCATTAATTCCCAGATTTTTTTCTACTACATTGTCTACCACTTCTTCACCCGCTTTACTGGCAAAATCTTCCCAATTCATAAATTAATTTATCCTTTTAATACTTGTTCCATTATCCTTAATAAATTCAAGGTTTGTCTAGCCCAATAATGTTCTATTTTGCCGCCAATTCTCCCTCGCTTTTACTTGAACTTTAATCTAACTTTGTACAACAATATACGAGAATGTACGAAAATGTTGGCAGTTGTGAGCTACAATACACAAAACTCTCGCATCTCCCTGCCAGATGAATCTTAAAGAAATGTTAAATGTCGCCGATCGCATAGTTTTCGAGAAAACAGGTCAGCACCTTGACGATTTACAAGCAGCGGTACTGCGGGGAACTCTACAACGCGAGAAATACAAAGAAATAGCGAAAGATTTTGACTGTTCTGAAAGTCGCATCAGGGAAATCGGATCGGAATTATGGCAGATACTTTCAGAAGAGTTGGGAGAAGATGTTAATAAAACAAATTTTAGATCGGCAATGGAGAGGTTGGAAGTTTCAATATATTCAAACGTTGCACAAGAAGAATCGGTGCAAATTAACAGCGTTAACATCTGTGGAGAAGCTAGATACCCGCCGAATCTATCAAACTCAAACCCACCAAATCAGGAAACATCTAACTCAAAACAAATTAAAACTCTACATCAAGATTAAAGCGAAATGCCAGAGTTGGGTGATTTCTTCGATCGCACTCCAGAACTCCACACCCTCACCACCTGGATTCTACAACAACGCTGTCGCCTCATCACCCTCACCGGCATCAGCGGTATCGGCAAAACCACTCTAGCAGTACAACTCGTACAACAAATTAAAGACGAGTTTGAGTACGCAGTTTGGTACACTCTAGACGAATTCCCCACCATAGAAAAATTTCAATCTAACCTAATACAGCTTTTATCCTATTCCGAAAAAGAAGATTCATCCCCAACCAACCAAAAACGCTTACCGCTGATTAAGTATTTACAAAACAACCGCTGTTTAATCGTCTTAGATGACATTCACAACCTTTTCTGTAGGGGAGAATTGGCAGGAAAATATAAACCAGAATCCGAAGAATATCGAGCTTTATTCAAACAAATAGAAAAATTATCCCATCAAAGCTGCTTTCTGTTAATCGGTTGGGAACAACCGAGAGAAGTGACTCAAGTTAAAAGCCAAAATACTTCTATTCGCACCTTACAACTCCAAGGTTTAGACATCGCCGCCGCACGGGAAATACTCAGAGATTATGGGTTAGAAGAAAGCGACAACAGTGAAGCACTCATTCATCGTTACCAAGGCAACCCCCTATGGTTAAAAAGCGTGGCGAATCTGATTCAAGACTTGGGAGGAGGCGTGACAGAGTTATTAGCAAATGATACTATATTGTTGCCGGAAGATTTGAAAGATGTTTTACAGCAGCAGTTTGATCGCCTATCGGAACCAGAAAAACAAGTAATCTCCTTGTTAGCGAAAGAAAGCCAGCCAATCAACCGGGCCAAATTGCTAGAAAATGAGATAATTCCAACTTCAGATTTGCTAAATGCGCTGCAATCTTTATCGCGGCGCTGCTTGATTGAACAACAAGCAAATTTTTACACGATTTCACCTGTACTGAGGCAATATGCGATCGCCCGTGCAGTGTAATTGATATCTATTAGTCTGCGGAGGCAGACTTAGTTTGTATACTACCGATTTCAAGAGACTGTTGGCGAATCAATAAAGGGCTTCACCTCTCACCCCTAAAAATAGTGGTTCTAGACTAAATTTCAAATTGACCATATAGCCATTAACTACCAATAGTGAACGGAAATACTGCCTCCCAGAGGTGATGGGTAACACCCCCTGCGAATTCGCCAACAGTCTCTTTCAATCGCCCAGTAACTAAATACATAAAATCGCACAAACAAAAACCGGGCAACTCCACAGCTACCCGGCAATCGAAACTTTAGACTTCAGACCAATCTAAAATCTAAAACCTAAAATTCTTAAACAGCCACAGTCTTCTTAGCAGAAGAGCTCAATTCGCCCTTAGCATACTTAGCTGCAAAATCGTCCAACGATACTTGCTTAATCTTTGTACCGTGACCAGCGCAACCGAAAGAATTATAGCGATCGCTACAAACCTTCTGCATATACTTGATCGACGGCTTCAAGAAGTGGCGGGGGTCAAACTCATCGGGCTTCGCAAACAAAGCTTCGCGCACCGCAGCAGTAATCGCCAAACGGTTGTCAGTATCGATATTGATCTTGCGAACACCGCACTTGATGCCCTTTTGGATTTCTTCCACAGGTACGCCGTAGGTTTCGCGGATTTTGCCACCATTGCTGTTGATGATTTCCAGCAATTCTTGGGGCACAGAAGAAGAACCGTGCATTACCAAGTGAGTATTCGGCAAGCGGCGGTGAATTTCTTCAATGCGGCTGATTGCCAAAATTTCGCCAGTCGGCTTGCGAGTGAACTTGTAAGCGCCGTGAGAAGTGCCGATCGCGACTGCTAGAGCATCAACGCCGGTTTGCTCAACGAAATCCACAGCTTGTTCAGGATCTGTCAGCAACTGATCGTGAGAAAGCGCACCTTCAAAGCCGTGGCCGTCTTCTGCTTCGCCCATTCCTGTTTCCAGAGAACCCAAGCAACCCAGTTCGCCTTCAACGCTAACGCCGATCGAATGAGCAACATTCACCACATCGCGAGTAACTTGAACGTTGTACTCGTAGCTGGCGGGAGTCTTAGCATCCGCTTCCAGAGAACCGTCCATCATCACGCTGGTGAAACCTTGGCGCATGGCCGAATAGCAAGTGCCGGGGGCATTGCCGTGGTCTTGGTGCATGGAAATGGGAATGTGAGGATAGGTTTCAACTGCTGCCAAAATCAAGTGGCGCAGGAAATTTTCGCCAGCGTAGGAGCGAGCGCCGCGAGAAGCTTGCAGAATCACAGGGCTGTTGGTTTCGTCAGCAGCGCGCATGATCGCTTGGATTTGCTCCATGTTGTTGACGTTGTAAGCCGGTAGGCCGTAACCATTTTCAGCCGCGTGGTCGAGCAGCAATCGCATAGGTACAAGCGCCATAGATATTCCTCCTAATTATTTGTGATTTTTGGGCAGTGAATTTTGGACAAGCTCAATTCTTACGATAATATTAAGACAATTTGCCACCGATCGCGCACTATCTTTCCAGATTTACTTAAAAGTTCAAAAAACAAAATTTTGAGTTCCGAGCATTTAGCTCAAAACTCAAAATTCTTAACTCACAAATTTTTTATGGGTCGCCCGGGATTTGAACCCGAGACCAATCGGTTAAAAGCCGAATGCTCTACCGCTGAGCTAGCGACCCGCGAAAACATTGTTACCGCACACAATTTCTAACAGTAGCACCCCTCATTTGAAATAGCAAGTGTTTTTTAAATAAAATTTGCAGTCATGCGAACCAGCATCTCGCAAGTCGCGCCAGGGGGCAAATAAATCAAGTGTTCACCAGTGTTGAGGGCATTTCGAGGAGCAGTCCAAGGTTCCAAACAGTAAAAATCCTTGCCCTTCACCATCCAGAAAACCAACTTCCCATAGCTGGAGTTGTAACTGAGGGTGAGTCGCAAGCCGCTCGCCGCGTCAGTGACAGTAGCAGCAAGACCAGTAAGCTCGTCAAAGGAAACATCAATTTCATCCAGCGTCGGGTCAAAAACCCCTGTGAAATAACCCTTTTGGTGGGTGTTGTGATCTCTGTACTGCATCCCCGGAATCTCAAAGCGGAGCTGAGATTTGTCCGTCGCCAAAAAGTAGGGATGCAAACCACTAGAAAACGGCATGGGTTCGTCAGACAGATTCGTGTATCGCTGAAAAATTTCCAAAGAATTGCCTTTAATCTGATAAGTGAAGGCTAGTTGGAAATCAAAGGGATAAACAGCCAGCGTCTTGTCGCTGCTGTCGAGAATCAGCGTCAGAGCGGCGCAACCCTCCGTAACTTGTTCGCCTACTGTCCAAGGCAAGTCTCGAGCAAAGCCGTGCTGTTTGAGGTGACGCTCCACTCCCTTGTGGGTGTAAGTATTGTCGGGGAGATTGCTGCAGATGGGAAACAGGATGGGAATCCCGCCACGTACAGTCAGATCGGGATTGGCGAACCGTTCGGCGTCCAAATAGAAGATTTCTTTGCCTTCAACCAGCCAGCTAGTGGCAATACCGCCCCGTTCCGGCACAACTTCTAGAGTAGAGTTAGCCGTTTCGTCGGAGAGGATATAGGTTTTGTACTGCTTTTGCTTGAGCGCGATCGCAAACACATTTGTCATCGGTAGTAGGTCATTGATCATTGGTTGTCAGTAAATCGATCGTTAATAATTGGTCGCTATTATCTTGATGTTCACCCATTACCGCCCCTATCCTCCCCCTGCATCCTCGCTCCGGCCCCCACCGGCTAACCAATGCTCCTAGCTATAGGAGGAAGGGCGATCCGGTGCTTGGAGCGGTTGCTGCTGTTAGCTGGAACGATCGCGGAGGCCGGCTGCTCTTTGAGTGCGACTTCAAAAGATACACTCCGAGTGCGTGGAAGATAGCTTTGGGGACTCGGCACTGCTCCTTGATTGGGAGACGGGGGCGAAATAAACGGCTCTTTGATGAATGGCTCTTTTGTAAACGGCTCTGGTTCCCGGCTGGGATTTTGAGGTTGAGTGGGGTAGATGCGCGGCGGCAAATTTTGATTCGGAGATGGGTTTGATTCAATTGCAGGCCCTGTCCCGTTCGGGAAAAATGAGGAGTTGTCCGGCTGTTGGGGCGCAGCCGGCAAAGCCGGCAAAATCAAAGTAGGTTTGGGTTGTCCGAGGCCTTGCTGATTGCTTTCACCGGAGGTTGCCCCGGAACCTCGCCCCGGCTGGTATGTACCGCTCTTTGCTGCTCGTGGCAATGGAGAATTTGCAGTTTTTGATGTGGCTCCTGGCTGGACTAGGGCATCGAGAACTACAGAAGATCCCATCGGTCGATCGAAAATACTAGAAATTTGCTCGACGCGTTTGAGGATGCGATCGGCTGAGGCTCCCTTCACCACCTTCGGCTGCAACTTTTTTACCTCCACAGGCAGAAACTCTACCTTCATATTCCTGTCTTTGAGCGATACTTTCAGGACTGCGGTATCGTAATCCCTGCGAGCATTCGGGCCGAATATAAAATTACCCAGCGAGTAAACTATCGGGCGGCCCTTGTAAATTTCTGCACCTTGCAGTACCTGGGGATGGTGTCCCACTACCAAATCAGCTCCTTGGTCGATCGTGAACCGAGCCAAATCAATCTGCCAGTCCCCTGGATAATCTGCCAATTCGACTCCCCAGTGGTAATTAACAATAATCCAGTCTACCTGACCCCTAAGAGCTCGAATATCCTCCGCCACGCGATTGTTGCGGCGGGGGTTAGTTCCCGCTTTCCCTTGGTCGGCGATGTTAAGCTCGGCATCGTAATAACCGAGGTAGGCAATTCGCTGACCCTTAACTTCAATAATATCTGGACGCCTCGCTTCTTTAATATCTCTGCCGGCTCCCAGGTGTTGAATCCCACTATTATCTAGAGTATTCATAGTCTCCACCAGCCCCGGTTCCTCGTAATCCATAGCGCGGCTATTTGCCAGATTGACAATATCCACTCCTCCGGCTGTTAATACTTTCACCGATTCTGGATCGGCTTTAAAATTTAATTGTTTTTTGGCAGAGCCCAATGTAGAGCGAGTCAGGGAGTTTTCTAGGTTAACCATCGCCACATCTGCTTGTCGATACTCGTCCATATTGGCGAAAGCCCATTGGTGATCGTTGGCAGCAGATGCTCCGAGCGCATCCGATAGATTCACATTTCCTCCGAACATCAGCGTTACTGTTGGGTCGTAAGGATTAGCAACTTGCTTTTGCTGTACTACTGGTACCACTTCTAATGCCGCTTGCACCGTATCCGCACGTTTTGGAGGCGGCCCCGAAATTACAGCAGCTTGCTGGTAGCCGGATACTGGAGATACTAACTGCAGGGTCAGAGCCTCGTGATAACTGACCCAACACCCTAAAATAAAAGAGGCAAGTGCCGAGCCCACTAGCAGCACAGAACGATACGTTTTAAATTTAACCCAATCGACGATCGGTAGGGAACGGTAACGCCGTCGCTGGCGGTTTGCCGGAGTGACAATTCGCACTGACTGTTTCCAGAGAAGGTCTGCATCCCCAGCCAAGCGCGCGTGAATTCGCACTCCTTCTACTGCTGGCGAGTTAAGTCTCCAGAGTTGGTGGCAAATAAATTTGACTAAGCCTTCCCGGAGAGTGCTCCCGAGTAATGTCGTATCTGGCGCAAATTCGCGCTGGAATTCTACGAGGATTTGGACGCAGCCGGCCTGAGCCTGTTCGACGCGGGCATAAATCCCTTCGGGGCGCAGCAAGCTGTCAATCCAGTAATTCAGGGCTTGAAAGTTGCCCGATCGCGCTAGCTCCAAGATAGACGGCTGCGACCAATTTTCTGCGTACACCATCAATTAGCCTCCTTAATACGCACGAGCAATGACTCCAATTTGTTTTGAACGGAACCGCAATTCTTTTAGCTTAACCGCCACAGGTTCCGCTGCCCGTTTTGAAGCTAGTTGTTGGCCGCCACCATTTTCTACATTTAGGGGCTGCCTGCTGTCAGTGATTTTTATCACACTCCGGTCCATCGATTTTAGATTTTAGATTTTAGATTTTAGATTGAGCCTTGACTGCGTTAGTGGACGATCAAACAAACGTCGCAACAAAAGGTTTATGGGGGACTTGAGGCAGAAAAGAGGGAGATTTCTGAGGCAGAGTCTGTTTTTATTGTCGCTGTTTTATTGTCGCTTTAGAGATTTCGCTTCGAGATTTTAGATTTTAGATTGAGCCTTGACTGCGTTAGTGGACGATCGAACAAACGTCGAAACCAGAGGTTTCTGGGGGACTTGAGGCCAAAGAGAGCGAGATTTCTGAGGCAGAGTCTGTTGTTATTGTCGCTGTTAATCGCGTGCCGTCGTCAAGTCCTAATGCTTCGATCTATGCTGGCAAATGCCTCTCACGAGGGATGCCACTGACTGCAAAACCTGTAATTGGATAAATGGCGTACTAGATAGATTTGGTGGTAAAATCGAATTTGGTAACTCCCATCGGTACAAAAGTTGCGGAAAACGTGAAACTGGCCAGTCCATACGGCTGTGCCTTCCGATGTAAAACCCAAAGTACGTTACGGTAAACAGACCATATTTTAAGCAAGTTACACTGCGCAGGAGAACTGACAAATGCTACAGCGCAAAATCTATCAACTCTGTTGTGATGGTCGTGAGGTTTCTATTTTTCTTCGAGATCAGCAACGTTGGATAGAGCGCGCTCGTATCCTAGATATTGAAGGGGATCTAGTCACGCTGCGCTACGAAACCGACGAAGAAGACGAAATCAGCTCCTGGGAAGAAATGGTGCGTCTTGAAAGTATTGGAGCTGTATCCCAGAAGTTGGCTTCGGTATCCCGAACTAACTGCGAACCCCTAGTTTCTGACGATTGTCCCGAAGCCGAACAAATTCGCAATCACTACCCAGACTCGAATTTGGAATAGTTTTGAGCTCGCGCTTGAGGCACAAGGAAAACTTGGGGGAAAAGAAAACGACTTTTCTCCCTTTTTTGTGGAGAAATTATGCAAAAAACCCGGTTTAGGCCAAACATATTCTGGGTTGTGACCACATAAGCTATTTTGCCTTTAAATTTAAGCTTGATGGCGGAATCTCCTACCCACCCCACAACAGCGTAAGTACACAGTAGTTTAAAAATTAAATACCCGACAGCTTACCCCTGCTGAAACCGGGTTTTTTGTCTGGGTTCGTCCAGGACTGTTTTTTTGTTGTCTTTGCCTGCCGGCTGGTTTCTCGGTGCCCGACAGCTTATTCGCCCTCTGTTTCCCCATCTAGGAAAAGTTCCGACTCCGGTATCGCTTTAAACACCGGACAGAAACCGTCGGGGGTTACTTTAAAGCCAAACAAAGCACTGGACTGGTTCCAACAGCGCTGGCTGCGGTAGTGCTGGCAATTGCCACAGCATTCAAGGTTGGCCTGAACGGCGCTGCCTTGAAAAAGGAGTTCCCGCTGGGAGATGCCGCGCAGTACCAGTTCTTCGCCTTGCCAGCGCGCTTCTACCAAACCGGTATCGGCAAAATTGGCCCACCGAGGATCGGCTGTAATCGGACTCGGCAAGCTAATTGCTACCTCTGTCCCCAATTCGCTGAGTTCTCCCTCATAGTTAGTTTCCGGGATAGCGGGCTGCAAAAACATTTCCCCGATCGGCAATTCGACAAGTGTTCCGGCCGCCGGAGTATGCAACTGGTAGCGGTTTCGCAGCTCGTCCAAGTTAGCCAAGTCAGCCAAATATGCAGGGGAACCGTGGACTAAAATTACGTGCTGGGGACGCAAATTGTGGATGAGTTGGGTCGTCCCCGGCCCGTCGCAGTGTTCGGCTAGCAGATAAGTTTCGACACTTGTGACTCCTGATTCGGGCCTGTTGCCCAGCCAGTCACTGACGGGATATCCTGGTTTTTGAGGGGCGAGCAAAATCCAAGGATGTGTGCCATCGGCAACATACAAAGCCAAATCAGCTAACTTGTCTGTAATTACAATACAGGGCGTGGCTCCCAATCCGGGGCGTTGTTCTGCAGACAGCCGGCGGACGCGGGGTTTCACCCTTTCGTCCCAAAACAAAGGTTGGTGCAGAGCAAAATTTTGGACGGCGGTGGGAAATTGGGGTAACAGTTCCAGATAAGCGTCGCATCCGTCGGCGACAGTGCCGTCTACCCAAATATCCAAGTCGCGGCCAGTAAAGTAGTGGTGACTGCGGAGCAGCATCAGCATTTCTTGGCCCAAACCAAGGGCCGGCGCGGGCAGCAGTACCGAGTACCCGTCGGCGATGGCGCGGTGGATGCGATCGGCTAACTGATTTTCTAGTTGTCGGCGGTGAGGGTGGCGCGCCGTGCCGTAACTGCCTTCCAAAATTAATACATCCGGCTTCATGCCCCTGAGTTCTCCCAGGGGCAAACCTTCCACCAAACGAGAATTAGACAGGAAAAAGTCGCCGGTGTAAACCACGGTGTAGGTGCGGTGCGGGGCTGCATAAGTCAGCAGCACAGTCGCTGCTCCGGGCAAATGACCCGACGGGAACAACTGCACGCTCAGTCCTGGGCGCACTTCGAGCGGCGACTGCCAGGGCAGTCCATGACAGAACCGTGACTCTGGCTGCTGAGCCAGTTGTGGCCAGTTGAGCGGTAGCAGTCGGGCTGTCACTTCGCTGGCATAAATTGGCAAGTGGGGGAAAGATTGATGGAGTGCTAGCAAACCTCTGGCATGATCAGAGTGGGCGTGGGTACACACCACAAAATCGGCTGGCAGCGATCGATTTAGTGTTGCTGACAGCGGTTCAATATCCTCTATACCGCAGTCGAGTAAAATGCGGTGCGGCCCCATTCGGACTAGCAGACAGACCCCTTCCTGTGCGTGGCCTGCGCCGTAAGGTAAACAATCGAGATCCATCACTGCGGTTAGCTCCCTGCTTTGCACGCAACTTGCAGTATCGCCACATTTAAACATTGGTTGCGACTGCATTCATTCGATCAAGTTCAGTCTCGGACGCAGAAACCGGATTTGATGGACGAAAACAGTTTGTTGCCGTCCTCGATCCCGGTAAAAAAACCCGGTTTATCTAAAGTTGTGGTGCGTAAGCCCTGGAGTTAAATGTTTGCTCGAAGGCTCCGGCTCTGGTGCAAGGAAAGTAATTGCACTTAAGATTTGATGCAGCGCCCAGAAAGCGATTTTCCGAAGGCATTGGCCTGACGGGCATTCGGTCTTGGACAAAGTTCAGGCTACTGGTTCTTGCATCAAAAGTTACATTTTATTGCACCGTGTAAGAGCAGCGAGCTCGATCTCATATTCTGAGTTTTAAACCTTTTTTCACAATTTGCGCCTGCTAAAAGCTAGTCTTTTTTATGAGAAGATTTTAATTCAGATGTCCAAACATCTTGATAAAACTTTACAATTCTTCATTTTTAGGGGTGTGAGGGCCGTGTATAGTCCAATCTGAAAAACGGAGAGCCAGCATCGTGCTAGCTAACTGCTTTTGTCAGGGCAGAGAGAGACTTTATGAGTTTGCTCGGTTTCTTTGTAAAAGTTTGATACATTCTTCTAAGCAAACGTTGTGGCTATCGAGGAGAGAGTTTAAATGGCTTTTTGACCGAAAACATCCAGGATACAAGCCCCTGGATTCATCCGTCCAGAAATAAAAAACCTGTATCCGATAAAGTCGCCCCCGAATTTATCCGTGGGGTCAATACTTCAATTCTAAAATCTAAAATCTAAAATCTAAAATCTAAAATCTAAAATCGACTGACTGCCCCATAATAGGTCTGTTTACTCCCCTCATTGACTAGGGGGCAAAACGATGCGTTTTTTTGTTGAACCTCAAACATAGTCACATAAATCCCCAGACAATAGATGATATTCATCCTGTAAAAATACCACTAACTTGCCAGAAGTAATCTTAGATCGATGAGTCTCCAACCAGCCTGTAATCTCCTGTTCTTTTATCATTGCTAGGTCTGATTTAGGGTTGAGTTTGGGAGTGTTTTTCACCTAATCCGTGCGCGGGCGGCTTAATCGCGAAAGTTTGAAGGGCGAGAGCGTTTAATTGTTTGGTATGTTGCCCTTGAATATTATCAGAGCGCAATTAAAGCTGAAATGAGGAGCGATCGCACAAACCCGGTTTGATCAAAAAATCTGGTTTTTAGATTTGGTATTAAGGGGGAGACTGGAGAGCGCGCCGACCGCCAATAACACCTGCAATTGACACCTGCCTGGAGGTGCGAAGGTTTTTGATAAAAAATATTATGATGTAGCAAAAAAACTTGACATCAGCACGTAATTGAAAGTAAAAATAAATAATAGCCATAACAAAATGAGGCTTTATGTTTGATTCGCGATCGGCAAGTATGGCATTGAGAAGTTGCTACCCCTAAAACAATTTCTGCTAAAATACATCCGGTAATATACGGAGTATCGAGGATTTTTTCGCAATCTAAAATCTAAAATCTAAAATGGCAACAGCTATTCTTGAGCTGGAAATATCCAAACTCCCGCCAGAAATTACGGTTGAGGAGCGTTACAGCAAAGCCTTGATTTTAATTCGACTGCACGGAAAACCGATCGGTCAAGCTCTTTTTCACGTAGTCGGAGGCCACATTGGCGGTGACGAATTACGGAAAACACTGAGGAATTGTGCTGGTGACAACTTGTGGAAAAACTTGCTCTACGACACTCTAGAATGGGATGAGCGGGGGTCGGTTGAGGTATTGCCGATCGCCACAGTAGCAGTTTGCACGCGCGATCGCCCGGAAGATTTGCGGCGCTGTCTAGACGCGCTGATGCTGCTGCCTGATGATGGTCAGGAATACTTAGTAATTGACAATTGTCCCGCCACAGACGCTACCAAGGAACTGGTCAAAAATTATCCACAAGTCCGCTATGTGCGCGAAGACTTAGCAGGCTCCAGCGCTGCCCGTAACCGAGCTTTATGCGAAGCTAAACATGAATTCGTAGCCTTTACAGATGACGATGCTGCCCCCGATCCGAACTGGCTGCGATCGCTCTTGTGGAATTTTAGCGATCCCCGAGTGATGTGCGTTACAGGGCTGGTGATGCCCTTGGAACTGGAAACCGAAGCGCAAGAATGGTTTGAGTGCTACAGCCCCCACGGGCGGGGATTTGAGCGCCGAGTAGTTGACGGGGCGCACTGCAATCCTCTGATTGTGCATCTTGTGGGAGTTTCGGCGAGTATGGCTTTGCGGAAAAGTTCGATCGACTACATTGGCCTGTTTGATGAAGCTTTGGGGGCGGGAACACCTACGGTGGGCGGCGAAGACTGTGAACTTTTTGCCCGCATTTTGCGCGCTGGCTACTGCATTGTCTACGAGCCGAGAGCATTGAGCTGGCACCGCCATCGGCGCACTTGGGAAGAATTGCGAAAAACGCTCCAAGGCTACGGCATCGGAGTCTATGCTTTCTGGACGCGGATGTTTGTAATCAACAGAGAATTCAGTGTGCCTCTATTAGCTTGGGGATGGCTGCGGTATAAGCAAATTCCTGAATTAATTGCTTCTTGGCGAAAGCAACCGGGCTGTATTCCTAGTGATTTACTTTTGGCTCAACTGCGGGGGTGCATTAGCGGGCCGATGGCTTATTTTTATTCTCGCAAGCGGTTGCGGGAAGTTAAGGGGGAAGTCAATAGATTTTAGATTTTAGATTTTAGGTTTTAGATTTACTCCACAGATGAATCGAGGAAATTAAACTAAGGTCTAAAGCTTTTTGGATTAGTCATTAGTCAGGAGGAACAAAGAGGTTTGGCAACGGATGGTGTAATAAATTTAAGGGATTTAACAGATGGATATTGAGGGGACAAGGAAGAAGTAAGAGTGTTTGAAATTTTAATCACCACTTATAAATTACCAAATACCAAATACCAAGGGTGCATCTCAGTTTTATGCACGGAGGCCTGGCGCGTGCTGATTTGGGCAATCGCGAAAATGTGGGTCAGGCGGGTGAGATCACTCATAAACTGGGTTGTAAGTAGTAGTCCAGAATTAATTACACAATATTTCTACTGAAACCATTACCTAGCAAGGAATCTTTATGTAATTAATTTTGTGGGGTTACTTATAGGAGTTATTCTTAGCTCAAGTGACCCCTACAAGACCCTACAAGATATTATGGTTTTTTGTGCCGTTATACTTAGCATTGGGCTTGATTGTCAAAAAAGAGTATTTCATGGGCTTGGTTTCTATTCTCACAACGGGTTTGGGATTGCTGTATAACTACCTAATTGCAAAAGTTGGAATTGCGAGAGTGCTTAATGGTTTGGTATATTTCCCTTGAATAGTACCCGATCGCAATTAAAGCGGAAATGAGGAACGATCGCAAAAACCGGGTTTTGTCAAAAAATCTGGTTTTTAGAGGTGGCATTAATGGCGAGGCTTGGTGGCGGTCGGCTGCCAATAACACCTGCAATTGACACAAGCCTCGACGAGAGATCGTTGCCGGTGGTAAAAGTTGTGTTGGGAAAAAACTTGACATCAGCGGGTAATTGAAAGTAAAAATAAATAAAAGCAATAAAAACAATGAGGCTTTATCTTTGATTCGCGATCAGCAATCGGCAAGTATGGCATTGAGAAGTTGCTATCCCCTAAAACAATTTCTGCTAAAATACCTCCGGTAATATAGGGAGTATCTAGGATTTTTTCCCAATCTAAAATCTAAAATCTAAAATGGCAACAGCTATTCTTGACCTGGAAATATCCAAACTCCCGCCAGAAATTACGGTTGAGGAGCGTTACAGTAAAGCCTTGATTTTAATTCGACTGCACGGAAAACCGATCGGTCAAGCTCTTTTGCCCGTAGTCGGAGGCCGCTTTGGCGGTGACGAATTACGGGAAAAACTGATGAATGCTGCGGGTGACAACTTGTGGAAAAACTGGCTCTACGACACTCTAGAATGGGATGAGCGGGGGCCGGTGGAGGCATTGCCGATCGCCACAGTAGCAGTTTGCACGCGCGATCGCCCGGAAGATTTGCGGCGCTGTCTAGACGCGCTGATGCTGCTGCCTGATGATGGTCAGGAATACCTGGTAATTGACAATTGTCCCGCCACCGAGGCCAGCAGTGAATTGGTCAAAAATTACCCAAAAATCCGCTATGTGCGCGAAGATGTAGCAGGCGAAAGCGCCGCCCGCAACCGAGCTTTACGCGAAGCTAAACATGAATTCGTAGCATTTACAGATGACGATGCTGCGCCCGATCCGAACTGGCTGCGATCGCTGTTGCGAAATTTCAGAGATCCGCGAGTTATGTGTGTCACGGGGCTACTGATGCCCCTAGAACTGGAAACCGAAGCGCAAGAATTGTTTGAGTTCTACAGCCCCTACGGGCAGGGCTTCGAGCGCCGAGTTTTTGACGGGGCGCACTGCAATCCGCTGATTGTAGCTCCACTGGGGGTTTCGGGGAGTATGGCTTTGCGGAAAAGTTCGATCGACTGCATCGGGCTGTTTGACGAAGCTTTGGGCGTGGGTACGCCTGCTAAGGCCGGTTCAGACAGCGCACAGTTTGCCCGCATTTTGCGATCGGGCTACCGCATCGTCTACGAACCGAGGGCCTTGAGTTGGCACCGCCACCGACGCACCTGGGAAGAACTACGCAACTTGCTCCGATGCTACGGAATCGGAGTCTATGCTTTCTGGACGCGGATGTTTGTAATCAACAAAGAATTTAGTGTACCTCTATTAGCTTGGGGATGGCTGTATTACAAGCAAATTCCTGAGTTATTTGCTTCTTTGCGAAAGCAACCGGACTGTATTCCTAGTGATTTACTTTTGGCTCAAATGCGGGGGTGCATTAGCGGGCCGATGGCTTATTTTTCTTCTCGCAAGCGGTTGCAGGAAGTTAAAGGGGAAGTCAATCGATTTTAGATTTTAGATTTTAGATTTTAGATTTACTCACATGATGAATCTGGGAAATGAAACTAAGTTCTAAGCTTTGGGGATTAGTCATTAGTCAGGAGGAAAAGGGAAGTCCGGCAACGGATGGTGTAATGGATTTAAGGGATTTAACAGATGGATATTGAGGGGATAGGGAAGAAGTAAGAGTGTTTGAAATTTTAATCACAACTTATAAATCCCCAAATACCAAATATTAATTCCCCAATCCCAAAGAACAACTACTAATTACCACATACCAATCTAATATGAATAGGGAAAATCCAACAATTAGCATAATTATTCCGAGCCACAATCGCAGTTCTTCGCTGCGGCGCGCTCTTGATGCTGTGCACTCGCAGACTTATCCGCTCGACCTGCTGGAAGTTATTGTAGTGGCAGATAGCTGCATTGACGATACTTTGGCAATGCTACAAGACTACAAACCTCCGTTTAAACTGCAGGTGATCGAGGTAAATTGCCGAAGTGCTGCCATCGCCCGCAATACAGGAGCGGCTTCGGCTACCGGGAAATTGCTGCTGTTTCTCGACGACGATATCGAAGCGCTGCCGCCTTTGGTGGAAAGCCACGCACGGGTTCACCGAGAGCGTCCAGGAGCGGCTGTCATGGGGCCCTATCCGCCTAAGTTGCACGGAGCAACTAGGTTTTTTGACGTGGAAGTGCGATCGTGGTGGGAAGAGAAGTTTTATCAGATGAGCCAACCTGGTCACCGATTTACTTATCAAGATTTGCTCAGCGGCAACATTTCTTTGGATGCAGAACTGTTTGCTCGTCTCGAAGGCTTTGATTCGGCTTTCGGGAACTGCGGCGGGGAAGATTACGAGTTTGGGCTGCGTTTGCTGAAAGCTGATGTACCTTTTGCTTTAGCGCAGGATGCTGTGGGCTATCATTACGAACACGAAACAAACAATCTCGATCGCTCTTTCCGCCGGTCTCGTCAGGAAGGGCGATCGGATGTTTTGATCGGCCGCCGACACCCGGAACTCAGACCGACGCTGCACATAAAAGACTACGAAACTCCTTATTTTTTGGTAGATAAGATTGTGGTGGCGCTCACGTTTTTCTGGCCGGCGGTTATGGATTGGCTGGCTGTGGGAGGCAGGAAATCTCTGGATTTGCTCGAAAGCTTGGGGATGCGGGAAACTTGGCGGTGGTTGCGGGCAAAATTGCGCGGTTATTGGTATTTGCGGGGTGTGATTGATGAGCTAAAAAGTCGCTCTGCTATTTCTAGTTTTATGCAAGGGGGCCCGGCCCGTTCTGATTTGGGCGGACATGAAATTAACATTGATTTGCAGCAAGGTTGGGAAGCGGCAGAAAGTCTACTGGACGCGGAACGACCGGCTGGGGTTTACCTGTATTACGACCAACTAACAGTCGGCCATATTTTTCCGCAAGCGGGGGCGGAACCGCTGCGGGGCGCTCACTTGCGATCGATTCTGGCGCTTCACTTTGCTCAACCGCTGGCTGGGGCGATCGCGGTTAACGGTATGCCCCGCAGTGCTGAAACGCTTGAAGAAAAATCTTTAGTTGCTTTTGAAACTTACGAGTTAGCCATTAATAGCTAAGTAAATAGGTGCAAATAAAGATTACAGGATTCGGGCAGGTGAGTGCCTTCATCTTCTCGCTTATATCTCGTTATGCTTAGCTAAACTAGCCCCTAGAAGATATTTTTTTTCGTGCATATCTACTGAATTCGGGGAAGTTAAACCAAAAACTCAAACCTCAAAAGTTGGGAAATTGGAAAATTGCCACCCCAAACTTAAAAGCCCCAAGTGAAAACTTTTCTATCTAGTGCCCGCTGCAAAATTTTCAGGAGCAAGTTATGGCAATAAAAGTTATGGAGATTGAGTTTGCCGAACAGATTAATCCGATTAGGCAACTCGAACAATACGAAGGAGTTCGGATTTTAGTTCGCTACCGGGGACGGCCTCTGGGCTGGGCTTATGTTAGTAACAATCCCTGGGAACAAACAATTTCCGCTGAGCGAGTGCGACAAACAATTGTGGATCAGTTAGGAAAAGAGTTGGTGCGATCGACTTTAGGAGAGCAGTTCGGCGCTGTTTCTGAAGCAGTGGCGGATGGCGACCTGCCGTCAATTAGTGTTGTCATCTGCACGCGCGATCGCACAGATTTGCTCAAAGGCGCTCTGGAAGCTCTGCTCGCCCTCGACTATCCCCAGCGCGAAATTATCGTTATAGACAACGCTCCTGCAAGCAGCAGCACCGCTGAATTAGTCGCGCGATTGCCGGTACGCTACGTCAAGGAAGAACGGCCAGGATTGGACTGGGCGCGCAATCGCGGGATCGCGGAAGCGCGGCATGAGATTATTGCTTTTACTGACGACGACGTGCGGCCCGATCGCGGTTGGCTGCGGGGTATTGCTTCGGCGTTTGCTGACCCAGAAATTATGGCCGTGAGCGGTTTAGTGGCGGCAGCCGAACTGGAAACCTTGCCACAACAGCAATTTGAACTGATATATGGCGGAATGCTGCAAAACCTCGACCGCCACAAAACCGACGGTAGCAAACTTTCTGTGCGGGAGTTGCTGTGGGCTAGCAAATACGGCGTGGGAGCGAATATGGCTTTCCGGCGGCAAGTTTTCGAGGCTGTGGGCAATTTTGATGTTGCTCTCGATGTGGGGACTGCGACTCGCGGTGGTGGGGATATTGAGATGTTTCATCGGATTTTGGCTAAGGGATACTCGACTTTTTATGAGCCGAGAGCTTTTGTGTGGCACTTGCACCGGCGCAGCGCCGATGCTTTGAGCCGACAGTTGCAGGATAACGGGCGCGGTTTTGGGGCTTATGTACTCACGTGCTATCGCAACCGGACTGTGCCGCGCTGGGAAATTTGGAAATTTGCTATGTTTCAGTGGCTTGGTTGGTGGCTGGTGCGCCGCTTGGGGTCTCCGGGTTGGCTGCCGCGCAAGTTGGTAGTCAGCGAGTTGCTGGGAGCTCTCGACAGTCCTTTTGCTTACAGAAAAGCGCAGTTGCAGGCGCAGCAGTTAGCTGAGATTGAGCCGGAAGAGCAACTACAATCTGAACCGCAGGAAGTTGCCGGAGGTGTGCGATGAGAAGTGTTCCAAAGCTGATTGACAGGCGCAAAATTGCTCATTTCTTCGATTTGCTGCGGGTGTTGGTCGATCGCGATATGAAATTACTTTACAAGCGATCGGCTTTGGGGATTGCTTGGACTTTAATCAATCCGCTGTTGCAGTTAGCTGTATTTTCCTTTGTGTTTCGTTCTGTTATACCGATTAACATTCCGCAATTTTCTTCCTTTGCTTTCAGCGGTTTGTTAATCTGGAGTTGGTCTCAAACCGCATTATTTCAAGCAACGGGATTAATTACCAACAATAAAGCGCTAATCAGACAGCCTAATTTTCCCACGGCAATTTTGCCGGTAGTCACTACTATGACTGGGCTAATTCACTTTCTGTTAGCTTTGCCGGTGTTAATTATCTTTCTGGCAATTGATGGCGTTCAGCCGAGTGCTGTGCTGTTTGTGTTGCCGCTGCTGATGGTTATTCAGTTTATTTTGACAGTCAGTTTGGCTTATCCCCTCGCCGCTTTGAATGTCACTTTTCGCGATACTCAGCATACTTTGGGCGTAGTTTTGCAGATGCTGTTTTACCTGACTCCGATTTTCTACGACCTCAACAGCGTCCCGAAACAATTTCAGCCTTTGTATCAGTTAAATCCTATGGTGCCACTGCTTGGAGCTTACCGCGCCATACTGCTCAAAGGTACGCAGCCGGATTGGCTGGCGCTGTTAATTGTTAGCTTGGTTGTGGCTGCTCTTTTGCCGATCGGACTGGGAATTTTTAGACGGCAAAGCAATACTTTTGTGGAGGAATTGTAAATGCGTCAAGCTATTGTTGTCAAGGGTTTGGGGAAACGTTTCAACCGCTACTCTGCCGATCGACCTTATACGATTATGCAGGCCGCTTTGGCGGGTTTTCGGCAGATGAAACCGCAGGCGCGTTTTTGGGCACTGCGGGATATCAATTTCACTGTTTCTCCCGGCGAAATGCTGGGAATTCTCGGCAAGAATGGCGCGGGAAAATCGACGCTGCTGCAACTTGTTGGCGGTATCGGCTATGCTCAAGAAGGAACTATTGAAGTTAATGGCAGAATTGGCGGTTTGTTGGATTTGGGTGCGGGTTTTCACTCGGATTTAACGGGCAGAGAAAATGTGTTTGTGGGTGCAGTGGTGGCCGGTTTGACTCGTCGGGAAGCTGCGCGCCGGTTTGATGATATTGTTGAATTTGCGGAATTGCAACAGTTTATTGATAGTCCGATGCGGACTTACAGTACCGGGATGCAAATGCGGCTGGCTTTTTCGGTGGCGGTTCACACCGATCCAGAAGTGCTGTTAGTTGATGAACATTTGTCGGTTGGTGATGTGGCTTTTCAAAATAAATGTTTGAACAGAATCACCGAGTTTAAGAATCAAGGATGTGCGATTGTTTTGATTTCTCACAACGCGACGCAAATTCATAAACTGTGCGATCGGGCTTTGTGGCTGAAATCAGGTGAAATCGTGGCTTACGGGGAACCGGAAGTGGTAGTCGGTCAGTATTTGTCGGAAATGCGCCCAGCAACCGAACAACGCACTCCCATGCGTCCTCCTGAAGTGACGAGTATGGGTTCACAACTGCGAATCAATGACAATCGCTTCGGTTCTTTGGAAGTAGAAATTACGGATGTTAAAGTGTTGCCGGATGATGAGATAAACAGTGGCGATTCTATTACTGTGGAAATTCATTATTCTGTACCGAAGCCAATTTCGGCTGCTATTTTTGGCGTGACAATTAGCCGGGAAGACGGTCAAAGTTGTTTTGAAACTAATACTAATCAAATGGGCAGATTGCTGCCACTGGCGGAAGGGAAAGGCACAATCCGCCTGCACGTAGACAGGCTGGATTTAGGCAACAGTCAGTATTATGTGAATCCTGGGGTTTACGAGAAGAGTTTTGCTTACGCCTACGATTATCATTGGCACCTTTATCCGCTGTATGTGCGATCGACTGTCAACCAAAAAACGATTCTTTGTCCGCCCTACCGCTGGGAATTTGATGGCAAAATGCAGGTTGCGGATTTACCAGAACCAGCCGAGAAAGTTCACGCATTGAATAAGGATAATCCCGCCTATGCCAAGATTTCGACTCAGTTGAAAAATAAGCAGGAACCAGACTTTTTAATTATTGGCGCTCAAAAGTGCGGCACGGAACCTCTATCCGGCTATCTCGCAAATCACTTGCAAATTATCAAAGATGGTTCCCGCAACATTCACTTTTTTGATTTGAATTTTGAGCGGGGCGTTGATTGGTACAGCAAGCAGTTGACGCGCAGTGTGGCGGATGAAAAGGTGTTGCTGTGGGAAATGACTCCTTACTATATTTATCATCCGTTGGTGGCAGAGCGGGTTTACAAGTGTTTCCCGGATGTTAAGCTGATTGTAATGCTGCGAAACCCGGTCAAACGAGCTTGGCTGCACTATCATTTAGAAGTGGCGATCGGCTGCGAAAAGCTGGATTTTGAAAAGGCGATTACTTCCGAACCCGATCGCCTAAAAGGTGAAATTGAAAAAATTAAAACCGATCAAAGTTATTACAGTTTCAACCACCAACATTATTCGTATTTGTCGCGAGGAATTTATGTTGAACAAATCAGGAATTGGCTTGATTATTTTCCGAGGGAACAGTTGCTAATTCTCAAAAGCGAAGATTTTGAGGCAAATACCGATAAAGTTTTTTCGGAAGTGTTAGATTTCTTGGATATTAGTGCGATCGCAAGTAAACAATATGAGATTAATGCGATCGAGGAGTACAGCAAAATACCAGCAGCAATCGAACAACAACTGACAGATTATTTCAAGCCTTATAATCAGGAACTATCTGATTTGTTAAAACAGGATTTTACTTGGAGTTAGAATTGGCAGGTTGGGTTCCGAGAACGAAACCCAACCCACCTCAAAATCTAGAGTTAATTATAATAATTGCAAAATGTTATGAAACGCATATTTCTCCTAGGCTCGCCTCGCAGTGGCACGACAATTCTTCAAAGCTTATTAGCTGCTCATCCCGAAGTTATTTCTTTTCCAGAATCTAAGTTTTTTCACTATTTGCTATACGATCAGTTTGCGGGAAAGTTGCCAGGTAGAATGGAAGCTTTTTTTAAGGATGAGATTAAACGTCCTGAACTTTTGAAAGATTTTGATGACAGCCAAACTGTGGAAGCTAAAGCTAGTTGGTTTGTGAGAGTTTTGGATGGTTTGGCTGCTGAACAAAAAAAAAGCATTTGGTTGGAAAAAACGCCGGAACACATATATTTTATTGATGACATAGAGCGCTTTTTGCCGGATGCGAAATTTATACATATTTTGCGAAACGGTATGGATACAATAGCTTCTATGTATGATGCTACTAGGAGTTTTAACGAATTGTGGGGCGCTGGTTGGGATTTAAACCACTGTATCTATCGGTGGGAACACGCGATGTTAACTAGCCACAAATACATTAATAAATCCAATCATATATTAGTTAAATATGAGGAACTTTTAGATAACAAAACACTAATTTTAGGACAAATTTGTAATTTTATGGGCATTGAATATGACGATACAATGCTCGTTAATTATCAAGAAAAAGCAGCCAAGCTAAGTTTAAATCTACCTTGGCATAAAGGAATTGAGAGAGATGTCAAAAGTAGTAACGTTCACAAATATCATAAAATTTTCACGCGAAATGAAATTAGATATATTTTAGAGAAAATTCAGCGAGTCCAGGGTGAAATGGCGTGGAAAGTTACGGTGGAAGTGAGCGAACCAATTTCGGATATTTACGCTTTGCAAATATGCGATCGCCTGTGCTGTACGATCCAACTAGAAGGAATTCAACTCGGTATTATTGAATTGCCTATTTGCGATGGCATGGTGGCGGCTGCGGTTTTGGCGGATGCGGTTGCAGCCCAGTTTGCTTGGCAAATTCTCGATCGCTTCTTTCAACGCAATCGCTGCGAAAAAGGCAATAAATTGTGGGAAAATTTGCTGGAACCATTGCACCCTAAACATGACTGGACGCTATTTATGCAAGAATTATGGGGGCGTCCGCATTGGCATTTGGAGGATTTCTACAAGCCTGAAATAGCTGAGAAAGTCCCAACAATTACCCTCGAAAAAGATTGGATTTCTGTAGAAGTTAGCGAGGAATTTGCTAATATAAAAGTTGAGCTTTCTGAAATAAATGTGCTGGTGAAAGTAGGCGGCGTTGCTGTCGGTATTGTCACTGTTGCGGTGGAAAATAATTTTGTTTCGGCTCAAAAATTGCGATCGACAATTAATCGAAATATGGGTTTTGAGTTGTGCATCGCCACCGTGCGAGAAGCTTTGCTGGGAAAACCACTCAACGGCAAGCAATGGCTACGATCGCGCTTAGCCTCTTGTGCTCAACAAAGGTCTAATTTGCCCGACTGGTTGAATGCACCGGGTGCAGGGGGCATTTACCCCCAAAATGCGGTGATGTTCGGCAGGCGATCGGGTGCGATCGGGACGAGTGTCAGCCGCCGCGCCTCACTCCCGGCGGCGGCGCTGCCGGAAATCGAGTCAGTCGCAGCAATCGCTGGGGAACCGACAATGCAAATTCCCCAAGAAAATAAGTTTCCAAAGCAAGTATTTTACGCACCGGAAATCATTGGCTCAAAATCTTCTTATCGGGAAGTTTCTCACTCCGTGAAACCTCAACTTTTGGACAACCATAGCGTTACACAAAAACTCCCGATTCTCTCCTACCGCCACATTTCTCCTGACGGTTTAGACGCAGTTACTCCCCAAATTTTTGAACAACAGTTACACAATCTCAAAAATCTGGGTTATTACAGTGCGAGTTGGGAAAATTGGCGAAGCGCGAAACTGGCTAAAACTCCTTTACCCGGTAAAGCTGTATTGATGACATTTGACGGCGGCTATCTCGACTTTTTCCAATATGCTTGGCCTCTACTAAAACGGTTTGATTTTACAGCAACTGTTTTTCTCGTAGCGGAGTCAATAGGAAAGACAAATAGTTGGGAAAAAGCGGAATTTGAAGAAGTGCCGTTAATGGGATGGTCGGAAATTTTGCAACTGAGGGATGCAGGGATTGAATTTGGTTCTATGTCTGCCACTCATCAACCTTTGACTCCATTGTCGCCGACAGAAATTGTGCGGGAGGCAGGCAAATCCCGTGCTATCTTGGAACGGGAATTAGAGAAACCTGTTAAATGTTTTGCCTATCCTTACGGCGATGTTGATCCAATTGTAGCGCATTTAATTGGAGCGAGTGGATATACTTTTGGTGTATCATATACATTAAATTTGAGCAGTTTTGAAGATTCTTTATTGTCGCTGCCGCGCATTCAAGTCACCGCAGAAAATGCCTTAAAATTAGCTTAGTCAATCAGCGAGATTTTTCCCTCAACTAACAATCTCTCAACGGACGCACCTTACAAGTGAAATTTATTAATCAATTCCTTGATTTTTCTCTGCAAATAACCGCCTAACCCTCTGGAAATTTTCTCAAATTTATAATAAAATAAAATATCCATCACATCTTCAGTTTTCATATACTTTAAATAAGAAATTATTTTATCGGTCAGTTCATCATTAACATCATCGATATACTTTCTCACCGCCAACCGTTCCGAAATATTCCATTTCCGATCAAACTTGCGGTGCATTTCCGTCTCATAATCCCGAAAATCTGAGATTTTCCCCTCCAAATACCTTTGAATATATTTCCCCGCGATTTGGGCACCATCCATCCCGTGTCTAATCCCTTCGCCACCCAAAAAATTTACTGTCGAAACACTATCGCCGATCGCAATTATATTATGCTTGCAATAAATATCCTTCAAACCACGACTATACTTCAGCATGGAACCGTGTTTGTCAAGAATTTTATAATTTTTAGACTTTAGATATTCATCAATCAGTAAATCAATATATTTTTTCAGCGGTGACAAATGCCTCAGTGTTTTCTGATCTAAAAAAATGCGGGCAGCACCAACTTTCAGCCTATTTTGTTCCATGGGAAATATCCAAGAATAACCTTTAGGCATCCATTTATCGCCCACAAATAAGATTAAATCACCGCTGTATTTATTGTAAACTTCTGGCTCTACTTCAATCAAATATTCGATTCCGGTTCCCGACAAAAAATCAGGCTTATCATTCTCTTTTTCGTACATAATCGCCCTAGCAAAGCCAGTAGCATCAACCAATACTTTAGTGCTAACTTTGATAAGTTGACCGTCGGATAACTGTTTAAACTCGACTGTTGTTTCGCTCTTGCTTTGTGAATGTCCGGTGTAGCGATAACCAAGCCAAACTTCACCGCCAAATCGCTCAACTTCGCTGGCCAAAAATGCTCTAAATTTAGCAAAATTGAGAACAACTCCCAAGCTTTCGGGAGACTCCCAAGTTTGACTGACTTTGCTAGTTTCAATAGTAAGTTTGTGCCAAAAACTGCCGATAACGGATTTAGGTAAATCGAATTTAGAGAGAGTTTCTAGAGGTGTAGCGGCGCTAGAAAAGTCATTTTTATAAAAATTGTCGTTTTGCTCTGCCAGCAAGACTTTGTGACCGGATTGGGCTAGGATTCTCGCGCAGTGACCGCCTGCTGGGCCTGCTCCGACTATTACTATGTCAAAACTTTTTAAATTCATTTTGCTTTTAACTCGCTTCCAATGTCAAAATACCCGCAGGCATATCAACTACTAACCGCCGAGTTTTCAGCCACTGGCGACCTATTAAAATTTCCGGTACTCCGTCACCCACATGAACGGGAATGTCAAATTCTAGGTAATCAATACGCACTTTTCCTACATAAAGTTCAAAATCAAATTCTCCCTTGGCTGTTCGCATTTTTTCTTGTTTCACATATGTCCAATCCAGTCCATCTAAATCCTGACTGTCCATTGCTAACCAGCCAGAAAAACCTGTATCAAGCAGAGCATCAACAGGTAATTCTAAGCCGTTATCAGCAATCAGTTCAAGTTCAAAAAATAGCTCGTCCTCATCACCAAATCTTCCTTGAATCATATTGTGCCACAAACTCCGGTTTCATTGATCCGAAAAACCTGCAATTTAGCTTTCGGGTATTTTTCATGGGCTATGTTTGCAACTTGCATATCATCCTTGTCGATAAAATATTCCCCGCTATCAGGTTCAACCGCCATGTACCAGTTGTAGTGGGTTTTAATCAATTCTGGTTTGAGGCGATCGAAAATTGGTTTGCAGCGCTGATAAAATGCTTCTCTTTCAGCTCGCCACTGGGCTTTTTTTTCTTCTGACCACTGAATTTCTGGGAACAATCTTCCCCGCCGCACGGTACGATTTGGTTTCACGTTAGTCATTGTTTTTTCTCCCTTATCCTCAAATCTTCCTTCAATCATGCTCCTCTTTCACTGTCATAGATCGGATGTCGAAGAGTAAGGTGCGCTAGGCACACCCTACAATTCTAGCTATTTACACGCTAACAGGAGCCTGTTTGCGGCTGAATGTTGCTAAGATACGATCGCACATTTGCGACGGAGTTAATCCTAAACTTGCAAATGATTGCTCTGGCGTTGCATGATCTACTAATTTATCCGGTACGCCCAGCCGCATCAGTGGCACGAGAACATTATTGTCGAGCAAAGATTCAGCAACTGCGGAACCGAAGCCACCCATCAAACAGCCTTCTTCCATTGTGACAACTTTGCCGATTCGCTGTGCTAAAGGCAAGATTAATTCGGTGTCCAAAGGCTTGACAAAACGCGCATTGATCACAGTTGCTTCAATACCGTGTTCGCTCAGCATCTCGGCAGTTTGCATTGCCGGATAAACCATTGAACCGTAACCCAAGATCAGCACATCGTCGCCGTTGCGGAGAATTTCCGCTTTGCCGATCGGCAATTCTTCCCAACCTTCCTCCATCAAAGGTACGCCGTAACCGTTGCCACGCGGGTAACGCATCGTGATCGGGCCGCTGGTGTGGTTGATTCCCGTGACTATCATCCGCTGCAATTCTGCCTCATCTTTTGGTGCCATAACTACCATATTTGGCAGGCAGCGCAAGAAGGCAATGTCGTACATTCCTTGGTGAGTGGGGCCGTCAGCACCGACAATGCCGGCGCGATCCAAACAGAAGAAAACTGGCAAATTTTGGATGCAAACATCGTGAATTATTTGGTCATAGCCTCGCTGCACAAATGTCGAGTAAATTGCCACAACCGGGCGCATTCCTTCGCAGGCTAAACCAGCGGATAAAGTCACGGCGTGCTGTTCGGCAATCCCGACATCAATGTACTGTTTCGGCAATTTTTCATGAAGTTTATCCAGGCCTGTTCCGGTTGCCATCGCAGCGGTAATGCCGACAATTTTGGGATTATCTTCTGCTAGCTTGACCAGGGCGTGGGCAAAGACTTTCGAGTAAGCTGGAGGCTTGGGTTTAGTGGAGGGAATGCCTTTGCCGGTAGCTAAGTTAAAGGGATTTTGGGCGTGATATCCTACTTGGTCTTTTTCGGCGATCGCATATCCTTTGCCCTTCACCGTCACAACGTGAACCAACACTGGCCCTTGGATAGTATGAGCTTGTTTGAAAGTGGTAATTAACTCTTCCAAATTGTGTCCATCTACCGGGCCCATGTAAGTAAAGCCCAATTCTTCAATTACTGCTCCAACTTTCGAGACTGCTAAGCGTTTCATCCCTTCTTTGAGGCGTTCCATTTCTGGAGTAAAAGTTTCGCCGACAAAGGGAATGTGCTTGAATTGTTCCTCTAAGTTATCTTTGAGAAACTGCACCGGTGGCGACAATCGCATCTTGTTCAAATACCGCGTAATTGCGCCGACGTTGGGCGAGATTGACATCTCGTTGTCGTTGAGCACAACTAACAAATTGGTTTTCGGCATATGGCCCGCGTGGTTGATGGCTTCGAGTGCCATGCCGCCAGTCAATGCGCCGTCGCCGATGACTGCTACAGTTTTAAAGTTTTCCCCCTTGAGGTCGCGCGCCATCGCCATTCCTAACGCTGCGGAAATGCTTGTGGAAGCGTGACCTGCACCGAAGTGGTCAAATTTGCTCTCGCAGCGCTTGAGATAGCCTGCAACGCCGTCTTTTTGGCGTAGGGTGTGGAATTGGTTGTAGCGGCCGGTGATTAATTTGTGAGGATAAGCTTGGTGGCCGACATCCCAAGTAACTTTGTCGCGATCGAGGTCGAGTGTTTGGTAGAGTGCTAAGGTCAGTTCGACTACACCCAATCCTGGGCCGAGGTGGCCGCCGCTAGCGGCTACAGTTTCTAAATGCTTTTCTCGAATTTGTCGGGCAATTTGTTCGAGTTGATGAATCGAGAGGCCGTGTAATTGGTTTGGGTGAGTCAGTTCGCTGAGATGCATATTTTAAAATCTTGCTCCTGTGAATCAGGACGAATCCTTAACAGATATAGGTTGTGCCTGCGAGGTTGGGTACGCGCAAACGTTAGAATAGTTTAACGGTTATTTGAGAAAAACTGTTAGGCGTAAGATTTTTGTTATTTTTAGCCTGGTAATTATAGTTAATAAATTGTGCGCCGTCAAGATAAAAAAAGCTTATCTTGTTAGTTGCTAATCGCTAATTGTTAGCTGCACGGAAATTATTAAGCATTTTTAACTACTTTTTGTAGTGATGGCTGACTTTTTAGCCATCTTGTTTCTGCAAGCGGACTATGATACAAAATCATTAACTGTGATGGAAGCATCTCATATTTGTAAAAACACTTCTTCTGGCTCAAAACTCCAATTTCTAGCTTGGCTGCAAAAGTGAGATGCTCCCCTGTGATACCAATTTTTTATGAGATTGCATAGAATCCGATCACCCTGGCGCCCCCCTTAATAAGGGGGGGACAAGATTGTTCTCAAAGTCCCCCAACAACCAGGAGGATTTAGGGGGATCGAGATATGTGCAACTTCACATTAAATTGGTATGAAGTGTGATTTATATACAGCGTATTCCAGGTTTATAAAGCACACCGCGCAAAACCAGGTTTCTTTACAGTTCTCGCATCCTTACTGATTCTGTTCAAAAAACCCGGTTTCTCGCGATCTACATCTACATGGAATATGCTGTAAATCAACGACCTCTAGCAGAAATCATTCCATTTACACTGGGAAAGTTTTCCCGAATTTGGATAGTAGAGAGCTGCGACTCTCGAAGCATTGTTTTGTAAGCTCAAAGTGGATTCGGGCGACGGCGAGAGACTCTCGCTTACTCTGCTGATGGCAAAGGAGTTTCCGCTTCTTCCGGCGGCGGAATTTCCGCAGGAGTCGATTCCGGCGACGGCGAGAGACTCTCGCTATCGGGCGGCGGAATTTCCGCAGGAGTCGATTCCGGCGACGGCGAGGGACTCTCGGCCCCGGGCGGCGGAATTTCCGCAGGAGTCGATTCCGGCGACGGCGAGGGACTCTCGGCCCCGGGCGAGGGACTCTCCGAAGGACTTGGGGCGGGAGTTTCCGGCGGTGGTGGAAGTTGTGCGGGATCTGGCTGCGGGCTTTGGAGGCTTTGCACCCACAAACCTAAACCGCCGCCGGCTAATATCAGCCCCAACACCCCCAGTAGGGGCAGCGGCAGCTTGGATCGCCGTTTTTGAACTGGTTCCGGGGCGGGGGAAGTTTCGGGGTACAACAACTGTTTGGACGATTCTGAAAGCTGAGATTCTGGAATCCTCCCGGACTTCTGGAGGGACGCAGCGACGAGGGAAGGCGGCAGCGACACCGAGGCTGACACTGGCGCTGACGCCGGCGCTGAGGCCACCGCCGGATCAAACAGTACCAATCTCTCCGGCGACATCCGACAGTGAGTCGCTACCACGGAGGTGTTGTCATAACCATTTTTCTCGTTGGCGAGACGAATCCAAGACTGAACTGCCGCTTCCAAAGACATTTTGCCCTCAAGCACCTCTGGGCCATAATTCTCCCAAGATTTCTCTACCCAGTCGTTGTCGCTCAAACCGTCGGAACACAGCAGCAGTAAGCCTTCCTCTTCCACAATAAATCGCTGAATCGTCGGGCGCAGGAAATCGGCATCCCGCGTGCCCAAAGCTTGAGTCAGGGCTCCTGCATCCGATCGCAGTTGAGTCTCCCAATATAAACAATGTCCTAGCTGGACTTCCCTTGAGGCTACGTCGTCGTCCACAGTCAGCCGGTGACAGTAATTTCTGCCAATCCAATAAGCGCGGCTGTCTCCAACATTGACTAAATAAAGTTCGTGGCTGTTATTTGAGGGCAAATCCTCGGAATTTTTCACTTTTTGAGGCAACTGGAGGGCCATCACCAAAGTCGTCCCCATCCGTTGCCGCAACTCTTTTCCCTGCTCATTATTTTGAGCAGAAATCACATTATTCACAACTCGGACTATTTCTTCGAGTTGCTTGATCACCATTGTTGGCGTCATCAACTCTTCTTGTTGAGCAATTTCTGCGAGCAAATTTTGGATTAAAGCTTTCAGGGATTGCACGGCTAATTGACTGGCAACTTCTCCTCCTTCGTGGCCTCCAACCCCGTCGCAAACCATTGTTAAGTAAGGAATTAATTTCTCGCCCCCTGAAGTTTTGCTAAATTGAAAATCAGCAGCAACCGGATAGCAACTGTCTTCATTTTGGGAGCGCTGTGGCCCGGTATCAGTCATGCCGACTACTTCTAAGTGCAGAGGCAATTGAGCGGCTTGTTCTAATAGTAAATCGTTTAGTTCCAGGGCGATCGCGTCGAAATTCATGCTGCTGCGGCGCATAAACTGACAAATTTCTCCGAGTTTCGACTGCACCTCGGGTTGCGCTGATTCCACCAAACCTGACCACACATCTCCCAAGTCCCGTAGCGTCGGTACAAAATTGCCCCGGTGCAGTTCCAGCAGGCGTACCCGCCAACCTTCCACCCGCAAATTTTCCGGTACCAGCAAACTCGAAGCGACTCCCTGTTCCGATAGTCGCGCCCACAGTTGGAGCATTTGCCACAGCCAGTAAACTTGGCGCGCGGCGGTTGTCCCAGACCAAGCTTCTAAAATAGAAGGATACAGGCGACCGAAATTATTGATGGGCACATTTTCCAACAACAGCACCTCTGTCGCTTCCGGTGCTTCCCCTAGGGAACAAAAACCGTATACTTCCGGCGTATGCAGCCGTTGGGGATACAAATGCAGGTAAGGCATAATCGTATCCGGCAGTTGTTCCGGGACGCTCGGAGGCAAAGCTGGACGGCTGTCGAGCCAGATTTGGGGTGCAATGACAAAGTATCGATCGGCTATTACCTTACCCGTCGGCACTTCCTCGGCTGCTTGCCCCACCACCCACACATAGCGATAAATTAAATCCGTTTCGCACGCTGCACAGTGCTGGCGGCCAAAGGTATTGCGGGGATCGGGACAGCTAAGATTCGGGCAATAAATGGGTTCGGAGAAACTGCTGATCATATCGAAATAGTTTGTGTAAAAAGATTCTGAAGATATATGATTCGCCAGCCCAAATTCATGAGCTTGAGAATAAACTGATTTTAGCCCCTATCAATTTCTTAACTGCCTTTGGGCCCCTAGAAATTGTAGTTTCTGCCAGTCTGCACCGGCTTAAATTGTAATTTAAGTTACTAAACTCAGACTTGGAGTACGATGGAAGCCTCAACCTGGTACCGCTGCGCGAAAAATCGCTCTGAGGGGCTGCAAGTCGCAAACCCTTGCATAGTCAGTTGTTGGCAATTCTTAAATCTTAAATTTCCAATCTAAGATCTAAATAGTATCACCTATTCTTTTTATGATCTTGACTCCTACGCTCCTTTGGCTGATAGCTGGGTCTTTGCTCTGTTTGGCAGAGCTATTTCTCCCGACTGCTTTTGTCGCTTTTATGATGGGACTGAGCGCCTTCGCGGTAGCTGGATGCTCTCTAGTTCTACCTTACGTTAATTTACAAATATTCCTGTGGATGGTATTTTCGACAGTTTTTGTGCTGGTGTCTCGGCGGTTGATACCAAAAGGCACCGCAAGGGCGATCGCAGATTCTCAGGAAGCCAAAACTTTAACAGAAATTCCCCCCGGAGAAGCCGGTCGAGTCATTTATGAGGGGAATTCTTGGCAAGCTCGCTGCGAAGACACGAAGGCCACTATCCCCCCCAACCAAAACGTAATTGTCGTCGGACGGAAAGGCACTACTCTGATAGTTTTGCCCGAAAATCTCTTGCATTCTTAAACAAAATGTGGAATTAATCACAGACAATTAGTAGTTAGTCATCAGTCATTAGTCATCAGTCATCAGTTTTTAGTCAAAAGTCATCAGTCATTAGTTTTTAGTCAAAAGTCAACATTTATAGGAGGCAACCGTGGAACAATTTTTTTTACTTGTATTTTTAGCACTTGGCGGCTCAGCCCTCGCAGGTTCCGTCAAGATTATCAATCAGGGAAATGAAGCGCTGGTGGAAACTTTAGGTAAATACAGTGGCAGGAGACTCGAACCAGGTTTGAATTTTGTCAAGCCGTTTCTCGATCGGGTCGTTTACGAACAAACAATTCGGGAAAAAGTCTTAGATATTCCTCCGCAAGCTTGTATTACCCGCGATAACGTTTCCATCACCGTTGATGCTGTGGTTTACTGGCGCATTGTAGACTTGGAAAAAGCTTGTTACAAAGTAGAAAATCTCCAGTCTGCAATGGTAAATATGGTGCTGACTCAAATTCGCGCCGAAATGGGTCAACTGGATCTCGAACAAACCTTTACTGCTCGTTCTCAAATTAATGAAATATTGCTCAGAGATTTAGATATTGTTACCGATCCTTGGGGAGTGAAAGTAACACGGGTAGAATTGCGGGATATTATCCCTTCTAAAACTGTACAGGAATCGATGGAATTGCAGATGGCAGCCGATCGACGCAAGCGGGCGGCAATTCTGACATCCGAGGGCGAACGCGAGTCAGCAGTTAACAGCGCCAAAGGTAAAGCAGAAGCGCAAGTTTTGGATGCAGAAGCGCGCCAAAAAGCGACTATTTTAGAAGCGGAAGCTCAACAAAAGGCGATCGTCTTGAAAGCTCAAGCAGAACGCCAAAGTCAGGTTTTGAAAGCTCAAGCTACTTCTGAGGCCTTGCAAATTATCGCCAAAACTCTGCAAAATGACCCCACTGCGCGGGAAGCTTTACAATTTTTGTTAGCTCAAAACTATCTGGATATGGGTCTAAAAATTGGCACCAGTGGCAGCAGCAAGGTGATGTTTATGGACCCGCGCAGCATTCCCGCTACGCTCGAAGGAATGCGATCAATCGTTGGGGAAGGTAATAATAATGACGTGAAAAAGCAGTCTTAGCTAGAATGAGCCATTGAAAGAGACTGGTAACTCTGTATGAGGGATGAAACTCCTCATACAGAGTTACCATGAATAGCAAAAATGATTGTGTCATCACGCACCACATTATTAAATAATCGGCGTTGCTGAATTAAGATATAATTGATTATGAGAGCAATTCACAAAAAACAATTTAACACAAGTTATATTCTATGAAATGTCCTGAATGTAAGTCAACTCATATCAATAAAAATGGGCGAAAAAAAGGCAAGCAGAACTACCTGTGTGTTACCTGTGGTAGACAATTTATAGACTGCTATGAACAGCACAGAGGTTATGCTCAAGAAGTGAAAGACGAATGCCTACAAATGTATGTTAATGGCATGGGTTTTAGGGAGATTGAAAGAGTAAAAGGGGTACATCATACAACAATTATGAATTGGGTTAAACAACAAGGATAACTCACAGCCCATAAAATCCTTATTAAGAATGATGCAAAATTTTAGGTTTCACCTTTTTTAAATTGGCTAACCCTCTCTTGAAATCGCCTGATATCTATTTAAACATCGATATTCAGGCAACTTCTCTTCGCCGTCAACCTAATAACTCGACACAGTTAAAACGATCGCCTCCCTATCTCCCAACACCAAACCATACTCCAAACCCTCAACAACCGCCTGATAAGAAGCATCCAAAATATTACCAGAAACCCCAACAGTCGTCCAGCGGTCTTGACCGTTGCTAAACTCAACCAACACGCGAGTTTTAGCAGAAGTTCCCGCACATCCGTCCAGAATTCGCACCTTATAATCGGTTAAGTTAAAATCAGTAATTGCCGGGTAAAAATTCCGCAAAGCCTTCCGCAAAGCCGCATCAAGTGCCGAAACCGGCCCGTTTCCTTCCGCGCATTCCAGAATATCTTGACCGTTAACAGTCACTTTCACCGTTGCTAAAGAATTAACTGTTTCCTCCCTACCTTTATCGCAGTGAACTTGAAAACCTTTGATTTCAAATAAACGCTTGCGCTTTCCCAAAGCCTCCCGCATTAACAATTCAAAAGAAGCCTCAGCCCCCTCAAATTGATATCCCTGGCTTTCTAAATCTTTCAATTTTTCCAGAATTTGGCGGCAAGCAGGATTTTTGCGATCGAGATCCATGCCAAAAGTGCGCGCCTTCGCCAAAACATTGCTCAAACCCGCTTGATCGGAAATCACAATTCGCCGCCTGTTGCCAATTTTTTCCGGTTCCAAATGTTCGTAAGTTAACGGATTTTTTTCAACAGCCGATACGTGAATTCCGCCTTTGTGAGCAAAAGCCGAAAGACCGACAAAAGGAGCATGATCATCGGGAGCTAGATTGACAATTTCACTAATTGATCGACTTACTTGAGTTAATTTAACTAATTGCTCGTCTTCAATGCAATTATGACCCAGCTTTAGCTGAAAATTAGGAATCAAGGAACATAAATCGGCATTGCCGCAGCGTTCGCCGTAACCGTTAATAGTTCCCTGTACCATCCTCACTCCTTCCCGCACAGCAGCCAAAGCATTAGCAACCGCAACTCCGGAGTCGTTGTGAGTGTGAATTCCTAATTGTAAAAATTTTTGTCGATTAGTTCCTAAAGATTCTAAAACATCGCGAACAACCTGACTGACTTCGTGAGGCAAAGTACCGCCGTTAGTATCGCAAAGCACCAGCCATTCTGCACCGGCATCGGCGGCTACTTCTAAAGTTTTAATAGCATAATCTCGATTGTGTTTGTAGCCGTCAAACCAGTGTTCGGCATCGTAAATAACGCGCCTGCCCTGACTCCGCAAATATTCAATTGTATCTCGAATCATCGCCAGATTTTCTTCTAGCGTGGTCTTCAAACTTTCAATAACGTGCAAATCCCACGACTTGCCAAACAGCGTCACCCAGCGAGTACCGGCGGACAAAATAGCCTGCAACATTTCATCATTAGCTGCCGTAGTTCCCGGCCGCCTAGTCGAACAAAAAGCTACAACTTCTGCTTGAGTTAGGGGCTGTTCTTTGAGACGCCAAAAAAATTGTACGTCTTTAGGATTCGCCCCCGGCCAGCCGCCTTCAATAAAGGGAATTCCTAAACTGTCTAACTGTCGAGCAATTCGCAGTTTGTCTTCGAGAGATAAGGAGAGTCCCTCGCACTGAGCACCGTCTCGCAGCGTGGTATCGTAGATCCAGAGCCGATTTGTCATGGGAAATTGCGATCGAGAAATTGGTAATATATCACTTACCATATTAGATGAATTTATTTGAATTTAATGCGATAATATATAGGAAAATTAACATAAATCTAACTGGGGTAAATTACTGTGGTCAAGGTACAAGCGCAAGGAAAAACATTTGAGTGCGATCGCGGAGCCAATCTCCGTGAAGTTTTGCTCAAAAACGGCATTGATCTCTACAACGGCAATGCCAAAGTCATCAACTGCCACGGCCTCGGCACTTGCGGCACCTGCGCCGTCACCGTCGAGGGCGAAGTTTCCGAGCCCCAGTGGCGCGAAAAAGCCCGACTTTCGGTTCCTCCCCATTCTTCCACCTCCAACCGCCGTTTGTCCTGCCAAACCAAGGTTTTAGGCGATATTAAGGTGACAAAATATGACGGTTTCTGGGGTCAAGGTTCTGAAACTGTCTGGAAACCCCAAGCATAGATTTTTTGTTAAGGAAGGCAGATAGGACGATCGCCTTGCCAGATAATCTGTAAGACTTGTGCAAGAATTCTAACTGTAAGGTGCACACGCGGCATCTTACCATAAAGAAATCCGAGAGATCTATCGATTTTAGATTTTAGATTTTAGATTTTAGATTGAAGCATTGACCCCACGGATAAATTCGGGGGGCAAGTTTCTCGGATACACGTTTTTTATTTATTTCTCCACGGATGAATCCGGGGGCTTGTATCCTAGATGCTTTCGGTTAAAAAACCCAGAAAGTCCATATAAAAGTTAATGAATTCATCTAAAGATATTCTGATTATTGGCGGCGGAATAATCGGCCTTTCGCTAGCAGTAGAACTGAAATTGCGAGGGGCATCTGTCGCGGTTCTCACCGCCGATTCTAAACAACCGACGGCGCGGGCTGCTGCTGGAATGCTTGCCCCGCAAGCCGAACGAATTCCCCCCAGTCCGATGCTGGATTTGTGCTTGCAAAGCCGCGCACTGTATCCCGCCTGGGTGGAACAGCTAGAAGATATTACCGGATTGAAAACGGGATATTGGCGATCGGGAATTCTCGCACCAGTTTGTCAAAATGAGCTTCAAGAAAAGCCACTTTTGTCAAACCTTAATTATCAATGGTTGGACAGAGATGCAGTTCGCCAGCACCAGTTTGGATTAGGTAAAGAAGTAATTGGCGGTTGGTGGTATCCTGACGACGCTCAAGTTGACAACCGCGCTTTATTTCGGACGCTTCAGGCCGCAACTAAAGAATTGAAGATTGAGATTATTCAAGGCAATGCAGGGGAAATTATTCGGCAGGGAAACCGAGTTTTTGGCATTGAAACAACAGCAGGAAAATTGCAAGCAGACCGTTATGTTTTGGCTGCGGGTGCTTGGTCTGAGCAGTTATTGAATGTTCCGGTTTTTCCAAGAAAGGGACAAATGCTGTCAGTATGTGTACCAGAAGATTGGGGAGTTATCCAGCCCCTGCAAACCGTTCTATTCGGGACGGGCATTTATATTGTGCCGCGTCAAGATGGCCGAATTATTATTGGTGCAACTAGCGAAAATGTGGATTTCACGCCGGGAAATACCCCTGCGGGAATCCAAACTTTGCTAGCAGGAGCGATTAAGTTATATCCCGAATTACAAAATTATCCGATTTTGGAGTTTTGGTGGGGATTTCGGCCGGCTACTCCTGATGAGTTGCCGATTTTGGGTGGTAGTGCTTGGGAGAATTTGACATGGGCTACGGGGCATTACCGCAACGGCATTTTGTTGGCTCCGGTGACGGCTAAATTATTGGCGGATTTGATGTGGGAGCAAAAGTTAGATCCGTTATTGGCTGCTTTTCATTATTCGAGGTTTCCTGAATCTTGGAAGGTTGAGAATGGTAAATAGTGAGATTTGTTGCTTTTTTTAAGACTAGGCAGAGGCGCATAACGAGAAACGAAAGTCAACCAAAAGGATATTTTTTGCTATAATCTAATCAGCACAATAGGGTTTTGTAAGTTATGACTTTCAGTGATGTGGTCGAGACGATCAAGAATCTTTCTACTGACGAAAAGCAAGAGCTTCAACTGTTGTTGAAGCAATATCTCCGGGAAGAACGTCGCGAAGAGATGTATCAAAACTTTAAGTCAGCGCAGATTGAACAACAAAAAGGTGAACTGAAATTTTCGGCTAACATCAATGAACTCAGAGTGACGAAAGGGTACTTTTCTACTTTACAGAAGACGGAAAAGCCGTGTTTGTAGATTTGGGAAGTCATGATGAAGTATATTAATCGACACAACAGTGGCTACAGTACCGCTGTAAGTAGCGCGCCAAACCATTTTTTTGTAAGTCCTCAATTAGTTGGCATCCTGTTTTTTGGGTTGGTTTAATTCCCTGCATTTAGCGGCAGCCAAATCGTAAGCATTTTGGTAATCGCTACCGCCTAACATCAAATCCCCGTAATATTCATAAGGTTGATTGCCATAAATCGGCAGCGGGTCGTCTTCAGGATAATCTTCTTTTGATTCTTCTAGGATTGCTTTGAGTTTCTTGACGCTGAAGCGCTGGACTGGGAAGTAATGAATGTCTTGAGCGATGAAACCGAGATGAGGAAAGGTTGGGTCAACAATTCGCTCGTCGAGTTCAATCCAGCTATACTCGATGGGTTTATATGGCACTCCGGGCACAGCTAAAAAGCCTTGAACATAAATTGCGCCCTCGGTGGCTAATGCTGCTTTACAGGCGTTGTCAAAGCAGTTTTTACGGTTGCTTTTGATGCGAGCGGCCATTTCAATAGAAAGCGTCTCATCTAATAGTTCGGTCATAATCCCTTCTAGTCGCGTGTGCGATTAGATTGTAGCAAATCCGAGCTATCTCCGAGCACAAAAAACGCAGGCAATTGCGATCGCTCCTCAAATTCTCTTCTCAAGGACTTTAGCCAAAATCCTCTGCGGTTGTGGATGTTGTGTCAGCTTTGGTTTCCGGGGCAGGCGGTTTCTCGATCGCCCTTATAGCCCGCCAATACAAAGTTTTCGCCAGTATCCCAACTTTTGAGCGTGCGATCGAGTTGGGCTAGAACCCGGTAGAGTAAAGTGTGGCACAGACGATGCAAGCAAAAATAGTGGCATAAATTACTGAATGGCGTGCAACCAACCAATGATATTCATGCCTTCCGGTGCAGCGATTTGTTCGGCTGTTGACAGGCTTCACAGTTTTTTCTGTAAACAAAGCAGAGTTGTGATAACCTCATAAATGTGCAAAAATCGGTTCCAACAAAAAAACCTTTGGAAGAAACGGGGAAAGTTCGGCGTAAATCCGCCCCTGTCCCGCAAATGTAATGAGATTATACAGTCTCTACGGTTCCGCATCACTTGCAATTCCTAACTGAATTATCGCTAACAGATTATCTGTAACGACTGTCAAGAGAGCCATCCGCTATCTCAATTTTGCTTCAAATCATTGCGACATACCATCCCACCCAAGAAATTATTCTGCTAACAAATGACGGTCAAATAGAAATCGATTTTCTGCAACAATTAGAAATTACTCTGGCCGTTTGTTATGAGGAACTACGTCAATGCTGGGATTAATTTTAGCTTAGCGAAACCACCAAAAGGACGAGCTAATGAACTAAATATTATCAGCAGTTTTGTAAACTCTGGGTCAATTTTCAACCGCGATTCACCCAATTACCTGCAAAAAAACAATTCCAAAAATAGCCAGCATCTCCTGATGGTAAGCTAAGCACTGATCCACACACCATAGACATACTGAATGAAAAACGCGATCAAAAAGTCGGATTTTGTGCTAGCTCCTTATATGAAGAGCAACAACTTGAAAGCTAGTTGCCAAATATTCAATACAGTGATTCCTTATACATTTTTATGGTTTTTAGCCTTTAAAGCGGCTGCCATTTCTGTATTCCTGCTGCCGCCGATAATGGTGTTGATGACACTTTTTTCAGGACGTTGTTTCTCTTTGATGCACGATTGCGGACACTATTCTCTTTTTAGCTCCAAAAAAGTCAATCGCATTATGGGTTTTATGCTAGGTATCATCAATGCGATTCCTCAGTACCCCTGGTCGAGGGGACACGCTTATCACCACAAACATAATGGTAATTGGGATATGTACCGAGGCCCTTCGGCGTTGATATCCACCGAAAAATTTGCGGCGCTAAGCCCATTTAGTCAAAAGATTTATCAGTTACTCAGACACCCATTGATGCTGTTTCCCGGTGGTTTTTTCTATCTAATTATTAAGCCAAGACTCGCGCTCATCTTGGGAATTACGGGTTTTATCCGACATATTTTTGCTTGTCTCAAGCAAGATTTTGGCATGGGTTTATCTGCAATCCTTGCTTCTTATAAATCCAAACATTGGTATACGACGGCTGAATTTTGGGATTTACTGTTCAACAATATTTGTGTTGTTGGTAGCTGGATTTATCTGAGCAACTTACTGGGGTTTGGCTTTTTCTGGAGTGTTTACTCAATTGTCATGACTTGTTCTGCAGCGATATTTATCTGTATTTTCTTTGTTCAGCATAATTTTGACGGTTCCTACGCCCACAAAACAGAGGGCTGGGACTATCTGCTGGGCGCAATAGAAGGCAGCAGTTATCTGAAACTACCAACTATTCTTAATTGGTTTTCGGCTGATATTGCTTACCACAATATTCATCATCTCTCTGAGCGAATACCTAACTATAATCTTCGGGCTTGTCACAATGCTAATATTCACCTGCTGGTTAATTCAAAATCACTGACAATTCGCGATATTCCTGACTGCTTCCAATTCATTCTTTGGGACGCTGCTTCAGATAGTCTGCAATCGATTAAATTATTTCAACGACAAGAAGAAATTTCTTTGAGTAATGTAGCTAATTAAAATCGGTGGGCAATAAATTTGGTTGCTTCTTTATCCCCACAATCCTATGATCTCGTTTCCGGTTGCACCGGAATTATATAGAGGACACAGCAGTGCTGTGTCCCTACACGGATTAATTGTAGGGACACAGCTCTGCCGTGTCCAGGCTGTGAATAATATTAATTCCGATGCTAGCGGATTTGATATAACTCAAAGTATCTGTCACTTGTCAATGCAGCAATTCCTCTAATTTTTGCTGGTTCCACAAATACTGATAAAGCCCTGTTTGCCCTACCAATTCAAGGTGAGTGCCGCTCTGAACTATTTCTCCTCTCTCCATCACAAAAATGCGATCGGCACTGGCCGCCGCTGACATTTGATGCGAGATAAAAATTACTGTTTTGCGATCGGTTCCCGTTGCCAAGTTTCGCAAAATGTCGGTAGCAGTTTGATTGTCAACGCTGGAAAGAGCGTCATCCAAAATGAGCACGGGGGCGTCAACTAACAAAGCGCGAGCAAGTGCTGTCCGCTGCCGTTGTCCGCCGGATAAAGTAATGCCGCGCTCGCCGACAACTGTTTTGTACTGCTGGGGAAAGTTGAGGATTTCGGCGTGAATTTGCGCTTGTTTTGCTGCGGCTTCAATCTCCGGCTGTTCCGCTAAAGGGTTTCCGTAGCGGATGTTATTCTTGATGGTAGTGCCGAACAGGAAACTTTCTTGCGGAACGTAGGCGATCGCCCCGCGCAATTCGGTCAATTTTACCTCGGTAATATCCTGTCCGTCTACAAATAACTGACCCCGATCGATGTCCAGCAGTCTGGGCAGTGCATTAGCTAAAGTTGATTTTCCTGAGCCGATCGCCCCAACGATTGCGACAGTTTCTCCCGGTTTTATGGTAAAATCAACATCTTTAAGCGCGGGTGTCTTAGCGCCGGGATACGTATAATTTAGATGGCGAGCCGCAATTTCGCCTTTGACTGGAGTTGCAAGTTCAACTGCATCGGCAGTATCCTTAATTTGCGGTTCCACAGTCAGAATTGATTCGATGCGATCGACACTCACTTCTCCCCGCTGGTAAGCAGTAATTGTGAAACCCAACAGCGCCGTCGGAAACACCAAACGCTCCACATAAATCAGCAACGCCACAAAATCGCCAATGCTAATTTGGCCATTAGCAATTGCCCCCCCACCAGCAGAAAGCAGCACCAACAAACTAATGCTTGCCAAACCGCCCAGCAGCGGAAAAATAAAGTTTCTAGTTTTTGCTAATTCCAAGTTTGCTGATAGCAACTTCGCATTGGAATTGCGAAAAGCTCGGCGTTCGTTTTCTTCTTGAGCGTAGATTTTAATTACGGACATCCCGCTCATATCTTCCTGAATTAAATCGCTCATCGCCGACAATTCCTCTTGCACGGCTAACTGTTGGATGCGAAGTTTGTCGCTAAATAACTGTACCAAAACCAGCATTAAAGGATAAACTGCGATCGCAAACAACGTCAGCCTTACATTAATCCCCAACATCACCGGCAAAGTCAAAGCATAGGCAAATGCCGTATTCGCCAAACTCAGCACTGCAAACCCCACCAAGCGCCGAATATTGTCCAAATCGGAAGTAGCCCGGTTAATTAAATCTCCTACCGTATTGGCTGCAAAATAAGACGGTTCTAATGTTAATAAATGATTAAATATTTGCTGTTTGAGGTCAAATTCTACTTGACGCCCCACGCCAAACAGCAGAATCCGCGACACCATCCGAATTACCCACATAATGGAGGCGAGGATCAGAATTAGTGCCACGAAGTTGAAAACTTCGTCAAATTTAGTCGCAACTTGGAGAGTGTCAACTGAATTCCGAATCAGCAGGGGAATGTAAACGCCCACAGCATTGACAATTAATAGCGAAAAAATGCCCCAGAATGTTGGCTTCCAGTGCGGGCGCATATAAGAGCCGAGTTTTTGCAGTCGAGAATAACGAGCCATAGGAAGAAGGAAGAAGGAAGAAGGAAGAAGGTTCGGCAGCGGATTTTGTAACGGATGTAACGGATGGATGCTGAAGGAAGAAGGAATCTTCCTCAAGGTTTTCAGCAATTAAGAACGTCCTAATAGTCTTGGCGGTTGCTATAGGGATGAGAATTAAATAAAATCCACTTTTCATGACTGTTGTGGGATGGGCGTCCCGCCCGTCTATTGGGGACGGGCGGGACGCCCATCCCACAAGAAAAAAGGGAAATTATTTAATTGACGATCCATAGAAGGTAGAAATCTGAAAAAAGAATAGAAGCTCTATCGAAAGGTAGATGACGGAAAACACAAGTTAAGAAATTTTTAATAAAAATTCTGCTTTGGGATAACGCGCCATCAAAATTAGGTTTTGACCTCAACCAAAACCTGAGTATATCGATATGTAACAAACCACATTATATCTGTGGCGACACGAGATATGTGGGGACACGGCAATGCCCTGTCCTTAGCCACCCGGAACGATCGCCCAAATCTCCCATCCGTCCCCGCAATCCCGCCCAGCGTTGAGTCGCGCTACAATCAAAAATCGATCGACTTAGCACTCAGCCTCAGAGAGTGCTAAATTTGCTAATGTAAGCGATTGGAGACAAACATGACCAAAATAGTTGCATTTAGCGACAAATCTCGGCGGGCACTAGAACGCGGCGTCAATCAACTCGCCGATGCAGTCCGCATCACCTTGGGCCCGAAAGGCCGGAACGTCCTATTGGAAAAGAAATACGGCGCTCCCCAAATTGTTAACGACGGTATCACCGTTGCTAGGGAGATCGAACTCGAAGACCCCCTGGAAAATGCCGGCGCTCGCTTAATTCAAGAAGTCGCCTCCAAAACTAAAGATATCGCAGGCGACGGCACAACAACCGCAACGGTTCTAGCTCAATCCCTCATTCGCGAAGGTTTGAAGAATGTCGCAGCAGGCGCAAACCCAGTCGCGCTGCGCCGGGGTATTGAAAAAACGATCGCCCACTTGGTGCTGGAAATCGAGAAATTGGCGAAACCCGTCGAAGGGGCTGCAATTGCTCAAGTCGCCACTGTCTCCGCCGGTAACGACGAAGAAGTCGGCGCCATGATTGCCCAAGCAATGGAAAAAGTCACCAAAGACGGTGTAATTACTGTTGAAGAGTCGAAATCTCTGACAACAGAATTGGAAGTTGTCGAAGGGATGCAGTACGATCGCGGATATCTTTCTCCGTATTTCGTCACTAACACCGATCGCATGGAAGTCGAGTACGAAAACGCTCGCATCCTGATTACCGACAAAAAAATTAGCTCGATTCAAGAACTAATTCCAGTTCTCGAAAAAATCGCCCGCACAGGTCAACCGCTGCTAATTATCGCCGAAGATATTGAAGGCGAAGCTTTGGCAACTCTGGTAGTCAACAAAGCCCGCGGCGTATTGAACATCGCAGCAACGAAATCTCCTGGTTTTGGCGAGCGGCGCAAAGCTATGCTTCAAGATATCGCCGTTCTTACTGGCGGTCAACTGATTTCCGAAGAAGTCGGACTCAGCATCGATACCGCAACCCTAGAAATGCTCGGTACCGCCCGCAAAATTACGATCGACAAAGAAAACACGATCGTTGTTGCTGGCGAAGAACACAAAGCTGACGTGCTAAAACGGATCGAGCAAATCCGCAAGCAGCTAGAAGCGACGGATTCCGACTACGACAAGGAAAAGCTAACCGAACGCATCGCCAAACTCGCCGGCGGCATCGCTGTAATTAAAGTCGGCGCAGCTACCGAAACCGAACTCAAAGACCGTAAACTGCGTATTGAAGACGCTTTGAACGCTACTAAAGCTGCTGTGGAAGAAGGTATCGTTGCCGGCGGTGGCACGACGCTAATTCACCTGATTACAAAAATAGATGCGATCAGAAATACTTTAGACGCCGAAGAACAAGTAGGCGCTGACTTGGTGAAGAAAGCTTTGGAAGCACCTTTGCGTCAAATCGCTGATAATGCGGGTGTTGAAGGTTCGATCGTCATCGAGCGAGTGCGGGCGAGCGAGTTCAACATTGGATACAACGCTCTCACCGACGTGTACGAAGATATGATTGCCGCCGGGATTATTGACCCGGCTAAGGTGGTGCGATCGGCTTTGCAAAATGCCGGTTCCATCGCTGGTATGGTTTTGACAACTGAAGCTGTGATTGTCGAAAAACCCGAGAAGAAAAAAGCCGGCGGCGACATGGGCGACATGGGCGGCATGGGCGGCATGGGCGGCATGGGTGGCATGGGCGGCATGGGCGGCATGGGCGGCATGGGCGGCATGGGCATGATGTAATCTTCAGCCATTAGTTTGTAGTCTGTAGAGTGCGCCATAAGCACCCTGGGTGTAAACAAGCGCGTCTTATTTACTACCAGTCTACTGTTTGACGATTAAGGCAGTTTATCCCCCCGGCATCCCCTGATTGTCCGGGGGGATTTTTCATTCTCTTGTAGGGGCAATCCCCCCGTGCTTGCCCCGATATTTGAAACACCGATTCCCTCCTCCGTGGAGGGGGTAGGCACGGGGACACTACCCTACAAAATCGCGATTTTCATGAGAATGAAACCGCCCTGCTTCTTAAGGGAGATGCAATGGGGCTCGGCGTTAAGCTATAAGCGATAGATCTCAGGGATTTTAAGCTGAAGTTGACAGCTATGCAGCGCGCGCCCTCGGTCAACTAAAATCCTTCGCAGAAACCGCGTCTCCCCCTCTGCCCTGATCCTTTAAGATGACGGAGTTACATTGTTGCTGTGCAAGTCTTGAGGAGATTGAAACAGAGTTTCGAGATAAACTCTCGCAGCTTGGCGATAACTGCGCGAAGCTTCAGGCGTACCGCTATCGGCATTCTGCAACAAAAACAGCGACAGGGCCGCGCAAAATACTCGGTCTAGATCCCATTCGGGATGGGTTTCTAGGTAAGTTTTGAGAGAATCGTGCAGCGTTTCGGGAATTTCAGCAAAAATACTGACTGTTGGGTTCATCATTTTTTTTAGTTTCGCTAATAAATTGAAAACAGAACCCCCCCTTCGGCCGGATACAGGTGCAGGCACAGCCGAAATCAGAGCGCTTTTTTTTAGGTCGGTCGCATCATTGTGCGCTATGAGGGGGTGGGTTTGTCAATGTTGCGAAATATTACAAACTCCTTTATATAAAAAAAAGGTTTACGAAAGAATGAGCTTTTTAGGGCATTTTTTGTTACATATCTTTATGTATTGGGGGGGTTTATAAGGAATTAGCCAGCAAGTTAAGGAAATCCCCAATTCCGCAGCAAGATGCTACCGTGCCGTTAATTTCTGTGGAAAACTTTGTCGTATCTGTGGAAAACCTCAGACTTGCCTGTGGAAACGCTGTGGAATGTTTAGGGAAAAGTCAGGGAAAAAATAAGAATTGCAAAGGGCATGGGGCATGGGCATTGGGCATGGGGAATGGGGCATGGGGCGTTGTTGACTGTTGACTGTTGACTGTTGATTAATGTTATTGGTTATTTGTTATTAGCCACTGCAAAGGATTAACAACTGACAACTGACAACTGACAACAGTCAACTGACAACAGTCAACTGACTAAGTGCCACTCTGCCGCTTTTTGCCGGATGGTTGCCAATTCGGCCGGCGGCATTTTGTCGAGATTGGCTAAGATAAAGCTCATGCGACCGATCGACTGAAGTTTGTCCCGGTGGCGCGCTAGGAAATCCCAGTAGAAGAAGTTGAAGGGACAAGCATTTTCGCCCGATCGCACTGTGCGATCGAATTTGCACCCCCGACAATAATCGCTCATTTTATTAATGTAATTGGCAGAAGCAGCATAGGGCTTCGAGGCCAACACACCGCCGTCAGCAAACAAACCCATGCCCAGCACATTAGTCTGCATTACCCAGTCATAGGCATCCACAAACGCACTGTGGAACCATTTTTCTAGCTCCTGGGGCGAGATTCCCGCAATTAGACCAAAATTGCTCAAAATCATCAACCGCTGGATATGGTGCGCGTAACCGCTGCCTTCGACTTGAGTTAAAACTTGGCACAAACAGTTCATATCTGTTTTACTAGCGTCCCAAAAAAACTCCGGCAGCGGCTGAGTATGGTTGAACCAATTCTTTTCAAAATAATCAGCATCCACGTAAAAATACACACCGCGAATGTATTCTCGCCAGCCCATAATTTGGCGGATAAAACCTTCGACGCCGTTTAAATTTAAGTTTTTTTCGAGGTAGGCCGTTTCGGCCGCTTGAATAATTTCTAAAGGATGAAGTAATCCAATATTGAGATATGGAGAAATTAGGGAATGCCACATTGTTTCCTCTCCCGTTACCATCGCGTCTTGATAAGGGCCAAAAGCAGGGAGACACTGTTCGATGAAATTATCTAATACTTGCAATGCTTGCTCTCGTGTAACCGCCCAGCGAAAAGGTTCAATCTTGCCGTAAGTTGGGAAAGATAGAGATTTAACTTGTGCGATAACTTCTTGAGTTATGGCGTCCGGTTCAAACCATAAAGGTTTCGGGGTATCCAGTTTTCCTTTGGGTGGCTGACGATTTTCTTTGTCAAAATTCCACTTCCCTCCCACAGGTTTATTGCTGCTATCCATTAAAACTTGAAAACGCTGGCGGCTGGCTCGATAGAAGTCTTCCATTAACAAACGTTTGCGGCTTGAAGCCCAATCTTTGAATTCTGTTTCTGTCCAGAGGAATTGATTGTTGGGAATTAGGGTTGTTTGACAGGGGAGTTGCAAGTTTTGAACGATCTGTAAAAAAGGTCGATCGTTCGGAGCCATCACCTGCACTTCGGTGATATTGTGAGCTTGTATCCAAGCTTTGAGAGGTGCTTCAAAGTCCTCCGATTTTGTGTAAGTAACTTGCCATCCACCGTCGCGCAATTCTTTCGCGAAGTGCCGCATCGCCGACCAAATTAATACTAATTTTTGTTGGTGGTAGCGCCGCTGTTGAACGTGCTGCCAAGATTCAATTAAAATTATCGGTAGGGAGGATTTATCATCTGTGCGGTTGAGAGCAACTTGGTTCTCCCACAATTGATCGCCTAATATCCAAACGCCAACAGTCATTTTACTTTTTGTGGGTGAAAGTTATTTTTTACTTTTTATGAGACCTGGGGGTCTAGTCAAGAAACTTAATTTATTGACCACTCACAACTCATAAGTTTTTAGGTTATCCTGAAAACTTACTAGAGCATAACATTGATTTCCAAAGATAGGGACACCGACCAGCAAAGTTAAATTTTATGTCTGTGTATCCTTCAGATGTCAATAACTTGGTCAGCGTCTCTACTGAAAAGAATTTAATGTGACCGTTATCCCAAAGAACGGTAAAATGTTGATCTAGTTTGCCAGAGACCGCTAAAGCCAGATTTTTTAAATAGCCGTGATATGGTGTGGAAATAATTAATCTTCCTCCCGGCTTGAGGCATTTTTTCGCAGTTTTTGCTAGTTCTTTAGGATAAAGCAAGTGTTCGATTACTTCAATAGCTAAGACAACATCAAATGAGTTCAAAATATCGGTATCTGGAAGGTCGTAAATATCTGCTTCGATAAACTGACATTCGGGGAAACTTTGACGGGAGATGGCAATTCCGGCCGCTGAAGTGTCAACGCCGACAACTTCGCAGCCGTGCTCTGCGATAACGTGACTGAGGCTGCCATTGCCACAGCCGAGATCCAAAACTAGGAGTTTTGTCTTGCTGGTCTGCTGAAGTGTCGCCAGCATTTCTAAAAGGGGAGATATCAAATATGCGTGATGATATCTCGGACGGTTGTTTGTGTAATAATACGTATAATTGCTAAAGTTTTTTTTCATCGATTAAGCTATGGAGATTATTGCCGAGACCGCGAATTTACCGAGCGTGGGTGCACTGTTTGAGCTAAGGTTCCCCACATTAGGGTTGTCAGAGTCGATCGGCAGCTCGATCGTCTCATTCTTTTTGTTTGACAGGTGAATTATTGTCACTGAATCAATCAGATGGCAAAAGAAATATTTGACAAGGTGCAAAATCTCGCATCGCTCATCTCTGGCCCATTTCTCGAAGGCCTTGGGAAAGAAAAAGTCCGATCGAACAAGAATGATCTCTGTACACTAGCCGGAAACCGAACTTTTTGCCTGTTAATTGGGGGCGAGTGCATCTATGCGATTCTAGCTTCAAGCCACTGCGGTATGTCCACCCGACGCTTTTTGCAGCCTGAAAAATAGGCACCTGGGCGATCGGGTGTCACTCGCTCCGAGAATTGTGAAGGGAAGTGTGACCGAAATCACAGGCATTTGCCCAACAAATTGCTGAGCATCTTTTAGTCCACACACTTAGAATCGAGATTACTACAGTGGCTTCTATAATTGTGTTTAAATGTTGTTCTGAAGCTGTGTTGTCCAGTCAGCAGAGCCCCCTAGACAGATTCATGCTTTCGGTCTGGTTTATTTCACTGTAATGGTCGCTGTTGGGTGTTGCACCTTAATTTAGATATTTCCTATGGTTAAGTTAGGTCAATCCTCCTTTCGCCGTATTTTACTGTCGCGGATTTTGTTGCTCAGCGTACCTGTTCTACTGGTGGGGGAGTATGTTACCTATCGCAAGGCACGCTCGACGCTTCTGGAAACTGCTCGTCAAAACTTGACAGAAAGTGCAGTCAGAAAAGCAGACACTATTGAACAGTGGGCGAAATCGCTGAAGTCGAATCTGATCGGCGCTTCGGAAAGCTCGATGTTGCAGTCGGTAGATCCGAAGGATTATCAAAAGTTTATCGCCCAATTAGGGCAGCGGTTGCCAGCGCAGGTTGATTGCTTGCAATTGACTAATTTAAAGACAAATCAAGTGATAGCAAGCACTTGCGGGCAACAGCCGATTCAGTCCTTGCCCGCAAAATTTTGGCCACCCGTACAGCAGCAGCAAACGCTGCTGGACGACAAGAGCGTTTACATCAGTCTGTCCTTACCTCCGCAGCGACAGGGGACAGCAAACGATCAGAAGATGGCTTTGGGGGCTGAGGATTTTCCCGATGCGGGTAAAGAAGGCTCCGATAGCCAAGCGAGTTTGGTGTTGAGCGCTCCTGTTTACATTCGTCGGGGCAATACCCTGCAGTTGAGTTATGCTTTGAGTTTGCAGTCGGCATTGCCTGTGCAAACCAGCGCTCCCAAGGGTTCTTTAGCCGGCTATACGGTGGCGATCGACCAAGATGGGACGATCTTGGCGCACCCGAATATCAACCGCGTGGGCCGCAATATTGACCAAGAGGCAGATGCCGCTCGACTAAAAAGTATTGTCAGAAGGGCGATCGCCGGCGGCACAGCTTTTCTCCACCTATTTTCCTTTGAAAGAAATGGTGTAGAGTTGCTAGCAGGATACGCCGCTATCCCGAGTCCTTCAACTACACAGGAGAACAGCAAGTGGATTATTTTAGCTGTCTCTCGTTTAGATTACGCTCTGTCGGGTTTGGAAGAAATTCAGCAAGTTTTATTTAATTTAATTGTAGGTTTGGTTGCTGCTAGTATCATCGCGACTTTATATCTGTCTCGCGACTTGGCGCGTCCTGTGGAAAAACTGAGAGACTACGCGATGAAAGTAGATACAGAAGCGTCGCAGACAGTGCCACAAAATTTCCAAATTAGGGAATTCAATCAACTATCAGAAGCACTAAACAGCATGGTGCAGGGTCTCAGATCCAGGGCCAAAGAATTGGAAGTCGCAACCAAGGAAGCGCAAGTTGCCAATCAATTAAAGAATGAATTTTTGGGCAATATTTCTCACGAATTGAGAACCCCGCTCAACGGGATTATTGGTTTTATTCAAATTGTCCGGGACGGCTACTGCGATGACCGAGATGAAGAAATGGAATTTTTACAGCGGGCCCACGACTCGTCAATGCAATTGCTCAATATTATTAATGATATTTTGGACATTGCTAAAATAGAATCCGGCACGTTCTCCATGATGTTAGAAGTAGTTGATATTACTCAGGTACTTGAAGACGCGATTGATTTGCAAGCGACTCCAATCGAGGAAAAAGGCTTGAAGTTAAGTTTGCCAGCTCCTCACGATCCGATTATTGTTCATGCCGATCCGGAGAAGCTAAAACAGGTTTTTTTAAATGTTTTGAGCAATGCGGTTAAGTTTACAGAGTCGGGCAGCATTAATATATCTGTGCGGTTAGAGTCGAGGACTAATTCTGGTAGTTTTAACGGCAGTGGGGAAAGTACGACTGGCACCAGCGGTCAAAGCGATTGGGTGGTGGTGACAATTAAAGATACGGGAATTGGTATAGATCCCGAGCACCAGCAGAAATTGTTTCAACCTTTTGTGATGGCTGATGGTTCTACAACTCGCAAGTTTGGCGGTAACGGTTTGGGCTTGGCTATCTCGCGAAGGATAATGGAATCTATGATCGGAAGCATTACCCTGCACAGCGCGGGCGTGAATCAAGGTACTACGGTGATGATTTCTTTGCCGGTAAACCAGCAGTCAAGTTTTTATTTTCACAGCCCCGACTTAGTAACGGAAAAGGGAAATTTCAAAAGTTGAGGAGTGATGTTCCCAATCTAAAATCTAAAATCTAAAATCTAAAAGGGTATTAGGGGCTGTCCGCCGAGTTCGAGGGATTTGCTCAAAGTGCTGAGAATGCGGATTAATTCGACGGAGGCGGCGCCCGAAGAGGTAAGACAGGGGGTATTTGTTTGCACGCAATTGAGGAAGCGATCGCACACTCGCCTCAGCGGTTCTACTTGTTCTAAACTCAACACTTCGCGGTGTCTGAGGCTTGTTGGCTGCGGCGCGATCCTCTTCGTTGGCGTAGCCCCCATAGGGGCGGGCTTCGCTAACGCACTTTCAAAAGAGTTATTCTCTTCGCCTCCCCAATCTGGATTGCCACGCTGCACAATCAGGGGAGTTTCTGGCGACATTTCGTCAAAAATCAAGGTTCCCAAACTGCCAACAACTGTTAAGCGCCGTTGTTTGTCGGGATTTAGCCAGCACAGATGAATAAATGCTTGAAATCCGTCGGGATAGGTGAGCGTTACCCAAACTAAATCTGCTAGTTTTTCTGCAGGATTAGTACCCAGCAGTGAAGGAGAAAATTGATTTTCAATTTCTGCTGCTTCTTGATTTATTCCTTGTTCCTTCTTCCTTGTTCCTTCTTCCTTGTTCCTCCTTCCTTCTTCCTTCGGAAAAACAGTGCCGATCGCCCTTACTTCAATTGGCGTTTGTTCCAACCAAGTATTGAAAATAGCGATATCATGAATAGCCAAGTCCCAAAGGGCATCAACGTCATGGCGCACCGGTTCAAAATGGGTGCGCTGGGCGTAACCGTAGCGCAATTTTCCGAGTTGATGCTGTTGAATAATTCTTTGGCCTCGATCGACTGCTGGATGAAACAGATAAGTGTGGTCAACGAAGAGTTGCCGCTGCTGTTTTTCGGCTAATTGACAAAGTTCTATTGCTTCAGTGAGGTTGATGGCGAGGGGTTTTTCTGCTAAGACGTGATAGCCTTGTTTCAGCGCTGCTGCTGCGAGGGTATAGTGTGTGGAAGCTGGAGTAGCGATCGCCACAGCCTGCAGTCTCGGCAAGGCTTGCACTTGAAACCAATCGGTAGCTAGAATCACCGAAACATCCAGATTAAACTGTTTTTGAACGGCTGCCAATGAATCTTGATTCGGGTCTACCACCGCTAAAACTTCGCTGTTGGGATGTTCGAGAAAGTTGCGAATTAAGTTAACTCCCCAGCGACCTGCACCCAATACAGCTATTCCGATTTTCATTGATTATAATTTCAAAAATCGCACCGGAATTATAGCATATTTTGTTATTATTATCTATGTTTTAACTCAAACAAATCACTGTTGACTGACTACTGACTATTAACTAATTTATTAAAAGCTGACTGAGCCGCTGCTTGTTCCGCCGCTTTGATCGATCGACCTTTTCCCTCTGCTACCAACTTTCCCTGAATGAGAACTTCTGCGGTAAAACGATCCTCCCCCCCCTGCACTGTCCCGGTTTCTTGCACGCTATATTTGGGCAAAGTTTTGTATTTGCCTTGAGTCAACTCTTGGAGAGCAGCTTTGTAGTTTTGGCGGGCAGGATCACTGCGGATTTCTGTCGCTAAGCGTTGAAAGTGAGAATCTAGCCAAGGGCGAATTAATTCTAAGCTCTGGGTACTCAAATAAAGCGCAGCCAGTACCGCTTCCAAAGCATCTGCCAGCCGGGGTTCAGCGCCTGTTTTGTCTGCGGCGGCGCTGCTGGAAACAATTAAATAGCGATCGAAGCCGTAACTTTCAGCGATTTTAGCAAGAATGCGATCGCTCACCAAGATCGATCGAATAGCAGCAAATTCCCCCACTGTACAGTCAGGATAAATCTCAAACAACAATTCCGACGCAGCCAGCCGCACAACTGCATCCCCGACAAACTCTAGTTGCTCGTAATTTGCCTTAGCTGACGCGCTCGCATGGGTCAAAGCTAAATCGAGGAGATGCCATTTTATCGAAGCATTCTTCGTCAGTCCCAATTTTTGAATTAATATTTCAAGTTGCTTTTGGCGACCCGGATAAATCATACCATTTTAGATTTTAGATTTTAGATTTTAGAAGTGGCAATCACGGATGACTATCCGGGTTGGGAGGTTTTCAAAAGTGACATTATTTTTTTTAACTGGTATCAGATTCATATTAATAAAAAACTTTTCCTTAACAAACTCAATATTCCTCCCGGTGCTTATGGTGCACCTTACCCAAAATCTTCCTCCCGGTGTGCAGTGCACACCTTTCCCAACATAAAACAGGTCTAAAGGATTGGTCAACCTGATTTCCCAGCGGTAATTTTAATTAAATGGGGGGGAAAAAGTCGGACATAAGCCGGGTTCTGTTCTCTCAACTGCAAGCAGTTTTCGAGGGCAGTTATCTATCTGGGACGCCTGTTACCAGACGCCTCAAGCGGTACCAAAAAACGGAACTGGTAAAAAACCAACCATAGTCCCTCCGACCTTGCTCCCAACTGGGGTTTACCGAGCCAGCACCTCTCGATGCTGCTGGTGCGCTCTTACCGCACCTTTGCACCCTTACCAAATTAGTTGTTGCTTCCCAGTCAAAAATCCTCAGTTACTTACTAACGACCCATGACTGCTGACTAATGACTAATTGGCGGTATCTTTCTGTGGCACTATCCTCACGATCGCTCGCACTGGGCGTTACCCAGCAAGTTTGGTTTTTCGAGAGCCCGGACTTTCCTCAGACAAGCTTTCGCTAATCCGCAACCGCCTGCGCCTACTTTTTCCCCAGATTTATTGTACGCGATCGTTCGTCAATCAATTTGGGATTTGAGATGGAATATTTTAACTTGTCGCCCACTTAACTTGGACATTTGTGTTTATTCTCACATCTGGCACTATTGTCAATAAGCTTTTTATGAAGAGGCTTTCCGGCCTGTTCCACAATCAAGTTTATTTTTTGTGGAACAGGCCGGAAAGCCTGTTAAGCCAGAATGGTGAAACATCTCAGTTTATTCAAACTCTTGTACGGTGGGCCCGAAGCCCGCCCAACAATTAAATTTCCCTGCAACTCCCTTAAAATCACTCACTGATGAATCAGGAGGCACAAAAGTTGGCAATTATCATACAAGGATTTATCGCACGGATTCAACTAGGGGCAGGAAACCTTTTCACCTAACAGGATTTTGAATTTTTCAATCTTTAATCCCCAATCTTAAATGTTCAATTCGGTTACTTTAATGAGTCATCTTTGATAGTAGAAAAATTATCAAACCAGCCACGCCGCCAGAAGAAGTAAACTAAACCAGAGGCGATTCCTACCATCACCGCCCAACACAGCGGATAGCCAAAATACCAATTCAGTTCCGGCATATTCCAGGGCGATTTCTCTGTATTGAAATTCATCCCGTATACTCCTGCCACAAAAGTTAGAGGAATAAAAATACTGGAAATAACCGTCAGCAACTTCATGATTTCATTCATTTTATTACCAACCGAAGACAAGTAAACATCCATCAAACCCGAAGACAACTCTCGATAGGTTTCCACCATATCCATCACCTGTACCGTGTGATCGTAACAGTCCCGCAGGTAAATTCGCACTTCTGGACTAATCAAATCACTGCTATCTCGAATCAAAACATTAATTGCATCCCTCTGCGGCCAAATGGCGCGGCGCAGAGTCAGCAATTCTCGCCGGATTTTATAGATTTTCTCCAGGGTTTTGCGCGTGGGGTTCACCACCACTTCATCCTCTAATTCTTCAATGCGCTCTCCGTAAACTTCTAATACAGGGAAGAATCCATCTATAATGGAATCTAACAAAGTATAAGCCAAATAATCTGCTCCGTGTTTGCGAATCATGCCTTGTCCTTTACGAATGCGATCGCGCACTGGTTCAAAACAATCATAGTCCGGTTCTTCCTGAACAGTTAGCAGGTAATGCTTGCCCAAAATAAAACTTACTTGTTCTTTATGAAAAGTATCTGATTCTGGATGCAGCATCACCATCCAAGCAATGATTAAAATGTGTTCTTCATAGTCTACAACTTTCGGTCGCTGGGGAACATTAACTACATCTTCCTGAGCCATTACGTGCAAATTAAATACTTCGGCCATTTGCCGCCAAGTTTCTTTGTTTCCCAATCCCAACATATCAACCCAAGAAACAGATGCTGTATCTAAATACGCAGCAGCTTTTTGAGGATTTGCCAAGTGGGCGCGAGTAGCTGCTGTGTCGCAATAGTCAATTAATACAATCTCTGGAGGCGGCGCATCTGGTTCTAAGTCGAGAGTTCCCGGCGGAGCCCCCTGATCGTCATAAAAATAGTCAACATAGGAATCATCATTTTCTTCTTCTTTAATTTGTTTTGCAGCGGCACTAGAAGTATGTATGCTTTTGTATACCATGCTAATATTCCTGACTTTTAGAACCTTTAATTAGATTATCATTTTTCTCGTGCAACTACCAATTACCAATAACTCATTACCTCTGCCGAATTGGAATCTCGATCGCAAATTCAGTTCCCTCTCCAGGCGCGGAAATGCACTGCAGCGTCCCTCCGTGTCTTTCCACCACAATCTGATAGGAGATAGACAGTCCCAAACCTGTACCTTTGCCTACTGGTTTAGTAGTAAAAAACGGGTCAAATACCCGACACTTAACAGACTCTACCATGCCATACCCGTTATCTGAAATTACGATCGCCACCCGATTGTTCTCCAACACATTCGTGCGAATCCGAATCAAGGGCAATGTGTCGCAAGTTAAAGGTAAACCAGCCAAATCTTGCCGTTCTTCTTCCGAATAACTCGCTAATTCCAGCTTCCTATTCCTGACATTCGCTAAAGCATCAACAGCATTATTTAAAATATTCATAAACACTTGATTTAACTGTCCCACGTAGCACTGTATCTGCGGCAATTCCCCATATTCTTTAACTATTTGAATGTGACGATTTCTGCCATTTTCTTTAATCTTGTGTTGCAAAATTAATAGAGCACTCTCTATTCCTTCGTGAATATTAACACGCTTAAGATCTGATTCTTCCAGGCGGGAAAAGTTACGCAAAGACAGAACAATTTGGCGAATCCTATCTGCTCCGGTTTGAATTGAATTCAGCAGGTGCGGGAAATCCTCTTTCATGAATTCTAGTTCTATTTTTTCTGCAAAATCTTGGATAACAGCAACAGGTTCCGGGTAGTGTGTTTGGTACAAACTGCACAGTTCCAGCAAGTTTTTGGCATACTCACTAGCGTAAGTGATATTACCGTAAATAAAACTGACAGGATTATTGATTTCGTGAGCAATCCCCGCCACTAGCTGTCCCAAACCCGACATTTTTTCCGCTTGAATTAGTTGAGCTTGAGTCCTGCCTAATTGTTTCAATGTTTGCTCTAGCTGGCGATTTTTATGTTTTAATTGAGCTTCGGCTTGTTTGCGCTTGGTAATATTGCGTGCTAGAATAATAATCTGATCTGAATTAAACGGCAATAGTCGGGCTTCATAAGTTGTTTCTCCTTCCGACATGGAAAGCGAATATTCTATATCGATTGAATTTCTTGTTTCGGAAACTTCAAAGATTGCTTGGGCAAATTGGCCTGCGACATTCCGTGGCAATACGTCTGTCATTCGTTGACCCATAAAATGTTCGGGAGGTACGTATAAACTCGAGGAAGTTCCTGACAAATAATCCACGATTATACCCTCAGCATCTAGTCGAAAATACAAATCAGGCAAAGCGCGAAAAACCGCTTCTAACTCTAAAGTTTTTTGGCGCAGTGCTTCCTCAGCGTAGTAGCGATCGCTAATATCAAAAATTACCCCGTCCAAATAGCAAACGTTTCCCTCTGCGTCGAACACAGGAGAACCTTTATCCCACAGCCATTTAACCGTGCCGTCTGCTGCTAGCAAGCGGTATTCCAAGTTATAAGACTCTTTGTTTTCTATGCCTTGCCGAATAGTTGCTTCTACTTTTGCCAAATCTTCCGGATAAATAATGCTAGCAAAACTCCGACCTCTCCTGTCCAAAAGCCAAATAAAATCTGCTGCCGGGTAGCCGGTTAATAAGTAAACGGCATCGCTAATAAAATTAGTCGAAAAATCGCACTGCCAGCGATAAACAACTCCGGGAATATTAGCAACCAAAGACCTAAATCTTGATTCACTTCTACGCAAAGCTGCTTCCGATTCATGTCGTTCGGTAATATCGTGAGCGAAAGCTAGCACTGCAAATACATTACCTTCAGCGTCGCGCAGGGGAAGTTTTTGCGTATCAAAAATATGTACTGAACCGTCAGCAATAGTTGCCGGTTCGCAGGGATTGTGGATAATTTCGCCGGCCAGTACAGCAGAGTCGTCTGTGCGGAAGCCTCGGATATTTTGGGCGGAATTCCCAAAAACAATATCTTCTGAAAATCCTAACTCTAAATCTGATTTGTCAATGATTTCTTCTACTGTTTTACCGATCGCTTGAGCGAAACTCCTGTTGACCAGAATATAACGAAAATTTTTGTCTTTGGCAAAAATCCAGTCGCTGGTTTTGTCTATTACTGTGCGTAGGAGTTGTTCGGAACGTTCAGTTTTTTCCAAAGAAGCCTGCAGTTCTAGTTCTAGGCGCTTGCGAGCAGTAATGTTTTCAAAAGCAACACCGATACAGTTGTTGGGTAATGGAAAAGCTTTAATAGAAAAAGCGCGAGTTATGCGGCCGCCTTCATCGCAGTCAATATCTTCAAGTTCTACGGCTTTCTGGGTGCGAATTACCGAAGCAAATGCTTGAGGAATGTTTTTCGATCGCAGTTGGGGAAAAATCTCGTCGATTGTCATTCCCAAAACATCAGCCATTTCTAATCCGGTAAATAGGGTAGCTGCAGGATTGGAGGCGATCGCCCTGAGAGTGCTGTCATCGTCTATATTTTCTAAATGGTAGACGTACAAACCAATTTGCATATTCTCGACAATTTGGTCGTAGAGGCGCACGCTTTCGTCTACCTGCCTGCGTTCGGTAATATCTTCAGTAATCCCCAAAACGTACTGAGGACGGCCTGCGGCGTCGAGAATTGGCACTTTGCGGGTGTGCAGTATTCTCATACCTTTGTGGCGAGTTTGGATCGGCTCTTCGGCGATGTCTTTAACAGTAGACTGATTGTGATGACCGGTCAATATTTCTCTGTCTTGAGCAGTAAAAACATCAGCTTGTTCTTTGGGGTAAATATCATAGTCATTTTTGCCGATCGCCTCTTGAGAGGTAACACCTGCGATCGTTTCTCCCGCTTTATTCCACAGCACAAATTTCAGCGAAGAAGCATCTTTAGCAAAAACTCCCACCGGTAGATTTTCTACTACGGAATTGAGAAAGCCTCTAGCTGATTTTAATTCAGCTTCTGCACGCTTGCGTTCGATGCCTAAAGCGATGACATCGGCAACCGATGCTAAAGTTTCCTGAAAAGGTGCTGTCAGCGGCTGGCGGCTGATAATTACCATGACTCCCACCAGCCGTTCTTCGACTATCAAAGGGTAGCCGGCGAAAGTTAGAATTTGCTTGGGGATTGGGCAATTTGTCGGCTTTTTGCTGGTGTTGAGAAGTGCTACTTCGGAACTGTGTACCTCTTTTGATTTCGCAGATTCTTCCTCTGGAAGTCCAAAATTATTCAGTTCAAATCCGCAGTCAAATTCAGGTTTTTGCTGTTGGGCGATCGAGTTAACCTTATTTTCAATAAAGCTAGCACGATCGTCTGTGCGGCTGTAGATTCCCGATGAGGCTTGCAATTGGCAAACATTATGTTGAGAGTTGAAAGTCCAAATTTCAGCCGAAGCGACATCAAGATTCCGCACCATTGCCTCGCAGCAGGGAAGCAGGATATCTTGAGGGTGTTTGGTGAGGGCAATACCGACATCGGCTACCATTGCTGTGAGGCGAGAAGCTTGGGCTTTTTCTGCTTCCAACCGTTTGCGATCGGTGATATCTTCCACCAAAGAAAGCACGGTAAAAGTATCGCCACTGCGAATAATCGAGTTGAACCAGCGACACCAAATTACCTGTCCGCTTTTAGTATAGTTGCGGTTAATCGAAGTATTGCCGTTGCCGGTGGCTAGTTCCAGCTCGATCGCGCTTACAGCCTCTCTATCTTCCTCGCAAATCAAAGCCAAATCGCCGAACTGCTTGCCCATCATATCATCGGATGTCCAGCCAAAGATTTCCTCGGCGCGTTTCGACCACTGAACGATCCGAAAATCTTCATCCCAGCCTACCATTGCCAGCGGACTGTTAGCTGCATTCAACCACAGTAAATGGTTCGATCGGCGCAACTGTTGAGTTTTCTGCTGCTGCCAGCGGTAATGCCTGGTGATATCTCTACCGACGCCCAAAACCCGCATCTGCTTGCTAGAGGCATCCACCGCTGGCGTATAAGCAGTTTCGTAAATTTTAATCCCGCCGTCTGCCGTCGTCACCTCATGAATTGCCAGCCGTTTTTCCCCGGTAATAAATACTTGTTGCAGGCAAGAATCAATCTGCGAGATTATATTTTTGACAGCAGCATTATTGGGATATAATTTTAATAATTCCTGATTAGTTTGGTTGACTATTTCAGCAGGCTCCAATCCCATCCAAGCAGCAGCGACAGGATTGATGGATAGGTACTTTTGCTGTCGATCGCACTCTAGGAAAGCATCAACAGAGTTAGAGAAAAAAGACTGAAACGAGTTGATAACTTCCTGCATGGGTATTTTTTCATGAGAAAAGCTTAGTATTGTGGAAACCTCGTGTCTAAAGACCGATCGAGGTAGCACTCATCAGGCAGTTTTCACCGCCTTGAATATTGATTATTGCTACACAGGGCTACTTGGTCACTTGGTACTTTTGTGATCTACTTTCAACGGAACAATTACCGTTTCAAATATTTTACGCGATATCGTATAGCAGCTTGAGCTTAGACCCATAATTTTGATAACGTAATCAGTTAAGACGATAGCTGGTCAACTATGTCTTTTGATTAGGGCATAAAGCCCCATCTCTTCCGAGCGGGGTGCTGACTTGCTTAAGCTCTAAAATTTTCCTAAAGTTAGTTTAACCCACTCAAATCTTTTTGGGCACTTTACTACTGCGTTTCCCAGTGCAATTTTCGGCGCTGTTGCCTATAATACAAAAATTGTAAAGAAATAGTATTTTTGGGAATATAGCTTAATTAGAGCAGATGGTCTTTTTTTAAACCAGACCCAGCGGATACAAAAGCGAGATGAAGAGACCGGGAGACGGGGAGGTGGGCAGAGGTCAATCCACAACCTGCGAGAAAAATGCTTAAGAAATGCCGGACAGCTTACCGATTCCCAATCCCCAATTCCCAATTCCCAATTCCCAATTCCCAATTCGGTAATCTGAAAGCGGTTTGGCAGTACGCCCAGCAAAGAACGCAAGCCGTGCAAAGCCATGTAACATAAAGATTGCGATATTTTTCTATGTAATATGGAACTATTAGATACCTTGATTGTGGGTGCAGGTATTAGCGGTTTGAGTTTGGCGCACGCACTTCACAAGGAAGCAACGAATCCATCCTCGCTGAGGATTTTAGTCGCTGAGAGTCAGGGACGTGTGGGCGGGAACATCACCACTGTGACAGCCGAAGGGTTTCTCTGGGAGGAGGGCCCGAACAGTTTTTCGCCGACGCCGGAATTGATGAAGTTGGCTGTGGATGTGGGATTGAAGCAAGAGTTGATTTTTGCCGATCGCAAATTGCCTCGTTTTGTGTATTGGCAAAAAAAGCTGCAAGCGGTGCCGATGACTCCACCGGCGATAATTCAGTCTCAGTTACTGAGTTTTCCGGGAAAACTGCGGGCGTTGTTCGGGGCTTTGGGGTTTGTCGGGCCGGCAATGGGCGATCGACTTTCGCAGCAGGGTGACGAGGAAACTGTTTCTCAATTTTTCCGCCGTCATCTGGGGCAGGAAGTGATGCAGCGGTTGGTGGAACCTTTTGTTTCTGGGGTTTATGCCGGCGATCCGCAACAACTTAGCGCGGCGGCGGCTTTTGGGCGGGTAACGAAGATGGCTGATGTGGGTGGCGGGCTGGTGGCGGGGGCGCTGCTTTCTGCTAGGAAAAGACCGAAGAAATTGCCTGCAGACCCGAATGTTCCTAAAACTAGGCCGGGGGAGTTGGGTTCGTTCAAACAGGGGTTGAAGGCTTTGCCAGAGGCGATCGCTGCTCAATTGGGCGATCGAGTGAAACTCAACTGGCATCTGACTCGCCTCGATCGTACAGAACGCGAAACTTATATTGCTGTATTCTCGACGCCTGACGGACAGCAGGAAGTTGAGGCGCGCACCGTGGTTTTGACAACGCCGGCTTACGTTACAGCCGATTTGTTGCAGCCTCTGCAACCGGAAGTTAGCAGTGCTTTACACGCTTTTACTTATCCTACGGTGGCCTGCGTTGTTTTAGCATATCCGCACTCTGATGTCAAGGGTAAATTAGTAGGTTTTGGAAATTTAATTCCGAGGGGGCAGGGAATTCGCACTCTGGGGACGATTTGGACATCAAGTTTATTTGCCGATCGCACACCTGCGGGCTGGCACACTCTCACCAGTTTCATCGGCGGGGCTACAGACTCGGAAATTGGCAATCTTGACTCTGAACAAATCGTTCGGGAGGTGCACCGAGATTTGTCTCGGATTTTGCTGAAACCAGATGTGCCACAGCCTAAAGTTTTAGCGGTGAACGTGTGGAAGCGGGCAATTCCTCAGTACAATTTGGGGCATTTCGATCGCCTGCAACAAATCGATGAAGGCTTAAAATCTTTGCCGGGGGTGTATTTGTGCAGTAACTACGTTGGCGGCGTGGCTTTGGGAGATTGCGTGCGAAGGGGTTTCGATCTTGCACGAGAAGTGGGCGACTATTTGCAGAAAAAACAATCAGATACTCGATCGATCTGAATTCTTGTGTGGGGAGGGCGGGTTTGCAAATATCGAGTATGTTAATCAGAGATATTGGTGAACCCGCCCCTAGAGCCGAAAGGCGAATGTTACTAGGTTGTGGGTTCAAACTTGTAACCCACCCCCCGGACGGTTTGAATCATCGGCATTTGATTGGGATCTAGTTCAATTTTGCGGCGAATTTGACCGATATGGACATCCACCACGCGATCGGCTCCTACATACTCGTAGTCCCACACTTCATGCAGCAATTCCGATCGCCTCCACACGCGACCGGGTTTGCTAGCCAAACAGTACAGCAGGTCAAATTCTAAAGCAGTCAAAGCAACTATCTGGCTGCCGAGAATTACCTCGCGGCGAACCGGATCTATTAGTAGCTCTCCAAAAGTAAGAGTTTGTTGTTCGGCGGGAGTAACAATGCGTTTGCGCTTCAAAATTGCTGCAACGCGAGCTCCAATCTCTACAAGACTAAAAGGTTTAGTAATGTAGTCGTCAGCACCTTCGGCAAACCCTTTCATTTTGTCAGCTTCATCGGTTCGGGCAGTCAGCATCAACACAAATACACCCGTGCGTCTTTGCATTTCTTGACACAGTTTGTAGCCAGTTGTATCAGGTAAATTTACATCTAGAACTACTAAGTCAGGATTGAGTTGCTCAAATAATTCCAGACCAGTCTGACCGTCCTCGCCAGACTCTACTTGATAACCTTGCTGGCTCAAAAAACGGTGAATCAAATTTCGGATTGCCGGGTCGTCATCAACCACAAGGATTTTTACAGGGGCCATGACCACAAGTTTGCTTGAAGAATTAGGCAAGAATATTCAGCCATAATAATAGAAAACTGGATACAAATCTCGAAAAAATTGAGCTTTTAATAGTTATAGCCCTATTTATAACCTACGCAAAATTTCAGGCAATAAATCTCCCGGAACTTTGGATAAGGCTAAATTTTGGCCTGGCAGCCCACATTCACTATAGAAAGCTCTAATCGTTTTGACAATATAGCTCAATGCTGTTTGCCGGGAATCAGCAGCTTGGGAGTTTGCCGCGGCTTGCAAGTTGAGTTTATCCCCATATGTTAACCCTTTGTCATTGAGATTTTGTCCCCATTCGGCACACACTTGCAACTGATGGTGCAGTGCTGCTTCTAGATGGCTTGTCTGTGCGACTTTGTTAGTGGCGAAATCTGGGTCGATGGCTAGTTGATAGTGGGCTAGTCCGAGATTGTTGCGGGCGGCCAAGGCGTCAAAGGTGAGTTTGGTTCGATCGATCTCTGCGGCGATATCCAGGGCGGCTTCGTAGGCGGTAATCGCCTGCTGCAATGATTCCGTCCGCGCTTGTTTCTGCTGAAACTGGTTTGCCAAATGCCAATAAGCCGTACCGAGATTGTTGTACGTGGCGGCTGCTGCTGCGGGTACTAATTCTCGGGTGCGGTATTTCAATGCTTCGCGGTAGGCGGAAATCGCCCTGACTAGCAGGGGTTCTGAGGGTTGGTGCTGGGCGAGGTTCCAGCAGGCGGTACCGAGGTTGTTTTGCACTCCGGCATAGTTAAGGGGTTCTCGTTCGGGACTGTAGCAGGAGAGGGCTTGGGTGTAAGCTGCGATCGCACTTTTGAGATATACGATCGGCTCACCATCTTGAGCTAAATTCCAGTATGCTGTTGCCAAATTATTCTGAGCAGCAGCGTACTGCTGAGGCTCCACGGCGGGGTCTAGATCCAGCAGCGCTTGTTGGTAAGCTGCAACTGCGTGCTGCAAGTTCTCTGTCTTGTCTCGATAGCGGGCTAAATCGGCCGAGGCGATTCCCAAATTTTTGTTTAATCTAACGCGGGTTTGGGGTACGGTTTCGGCATCTGTTCGGTTCAAACCTTCAAGGTAGAGGGCGATGCTGCGTTCAAGGCTGGATACCGGATCTGAGGCGTTGAGGGCATTGGTGCGATCGCGCGATAGCATCCAATAGAGAGTGCCGAGATCGTTGAGAAGATCGGAAATTGGCGGTAGGCTGTTGGACTCCTGGGCGTACTGAGTTAAATTTTCTGTCAATTGGGCAATCAGCCGCGCGCATTCCTCAGTTAGTGGTTGATTTTGCTGCGAGTTGGTGTCAACGTCGAGATACGCAATCACTTGTTCGATCGCGCGAATGGCGATTGTCAGGTTTTGCTCTGAAACGTCTCCGCCCAGAATGCGATCGCGGTAGTAATTTCCCAAACCGTGATATGCCAAAGCCAATGCTTCGGAACAACACTGATGTTCTTGCAGCAGTTCGATGTATTGCAGGGTTTGCAGCGGCAGAAAATTCTCCTCTGATGCAGCATCATTTTCGCCTTCCAAATCCTCAGAAGCCGCTGCTAGCACCAAATCTGCCAGTTGGATGGATGGAGAATCTGGCGCTGGGGACGGGGGATGGGAAATTGGCGATGGTTCCTCATCTGCCAGTTGGACGGATTGAGAATCTGGCGCTGGAGACGGGAGATAGGAAATTGGGGATTGTTCGTCGGCAATTGGGGATTGTCCAGACAAAGAAGATATTAAAAGTTTGTTACCAAAATCTCCGCTGTCCCGCAGGTTTCGCAAGTCTCCTGAGTTGCCTAAGTCCTCAAAGTGCCCGAAGTCTCCCTTAGCTGGAGTTGGTTCGCCTTCAAACTCAAATACTCCGGTTCGCCAGTGCCAAAATTCCGGGGCCGATTGTTCGATCGAACTTAGCCAGGGCCGCGACACCCACAGCAACAGAGTAGACTCGCACATTTGCAGGTTTGCTTCGATGTCTCTCAAATAGCTCAGGAACGACCACTGCACGGCTGCTGACTGCCTGGTCAGGTGTTCGGCCCCAAGAATTTGAAATCCCGGCACAGGGCTGTAGCTGCCCCTGTTTTGCGGCGGTGGGTGTTGGGTCAGCCACGCGGCGATCGAACCCCAAGGATTTGGATCGCTCAAGTCGAGTTCCAAACTGACAAATCGGGGGTAGTCGATCGGGGAGCGAGGATGTGAGCCTGCGCTCTCTGCGGCTAATTCTGTCTGCAAGCGGGCGGCTAGACAGTCCCGCAAGCACAAGTCGTCGCAGGCGGCAATAAAAATTTGACGGCGTAAATTGAGGTCGATCGCCTGTTTCAAGCGTTGATAGATCAGCTTGTTTGAGCTAGAAACTTTTTGGGAAGGAATAGACATCAGGAGCAGCCGATTTTAGATTTTAGATTTTAGGTTTTAGGTTTTAGATTTGGGATTGTAGATTTTAGATTGTAGAGTTGAGAGTTGAAATCTCGATCGCTCATAACTCACAACTAAGCCCCGAAGGCAGTCAATCGATTTTAGATTTGAGATTTTAGATTTTAGATTGAAGCCTTGACCGCACGGATAAATTCGGGGGCTCCTTTATCGGATACAGGTTTTTTATTTCTGGGCCCTGAGTCTGCTTTCGGAATAAATCCGGGGGCTTGTATCCTGGATGCTTGATTGTCAATCGCACCGTTGATGACTAAAGGATTGTAGATTTTCAATTGGCAATTTTATGTGGGTGGCAAACCAGTGTGATTAAGTGCAACCCATGTCCCTGAACCCGACAGCCGAGAGGAAAACACCAAATTTATGCTGGTCTTATTTAGCTTTCCAGCTCGCTTGGCACGCTTCAGGATTATCGCAACTACCTGCTTTGTATTGAAACACAAAAACCATGTTTCCTTGGGAAAGGAAAACATGGTTTCTCGAAGGATTATTTAAAATTGCGATTTGAAGCAGCTTTGAGTCTCAGGCCAGTTTTCAGACGGAGGCAGCCACGTACACCAAACCGGCGACTAACATGGCTGCTGCAATACCCATGATGATGTAGTTGCGTTGCTGATTTTTGTTGGGAGGTACGGCTTCATACACCTTCGGCTCTTTAGCAAAGTTGTTCAGGCGTCCATCGTCATCTTTGATGTAAGGCATCAGTCACAATCCTTAATATTTTTGATGTTTACAACTCTACCAAAAAAGCGCCCAGGAAAATTCAGGAATTTATTTGGAGGTGACAGTGCCTGTTTGGGGGGAAGAGGCGATGGCGTAATCTTTGATCGGCATTCTGCCTGCTAAGTACGCCATCCGCCCCGCTTCTGCTGCCATGGACATTGCTTTTGCCATTGCCGGGGAATTTTGGGCATTGGCGATCGCGGAATTAATCAACAGTGCATCGGCTCCCATTTCCATTGCTCGCGCCGCTTCGCTGGGCGTTCCGATCCCCGCATCGACAACCACAGGAATATTTACCGTGTCAATAATTATTTGAATGTTGGCCGCATTGTTGATCCCTTGCCCTGAACCGATGGGCGAACCTAAAGGCATGACTGTCGCACAACCGACTTCTTCTAGGCGTTTTGCCAGCAGGGGATCGGCATTGATGTAGGGCAAAACGGCAAAACCTTCTTTGACTAATTGTTCTGCGGCTTCCAAAGTGCCGATCGGATCTGGCAGCAAATATTTAGCATCGGGAATCACTTCTAACTTGACAAAATTATTGTCTTCTTGCCCTAAAAGTTTCGCCATTTCCCGGCCTAAACGAGCTACTCTAATCGCCTCATCCGCAGTTTGACAACCGGCAGTATTGGGCAGCATCCAAATTTTAGTCCAATCGAGAGCCTCTGCCAATCCTTCATGGCCGGGAGCATTTGTTTGCACTCGCCGCACAGCCACGGTAACAATTTCGCACCTGCTAGCGTTGACACTTTGCTGCATTTCTGCAATGCTGCGATATTTTCCCGTCCCCGTCATCAAGCGAGAATGAAAAGTTTTGCCGGCAATAATTAGAGGTTTGTCTAAAGATGGCATTTCTGTATCTACTGGATAGCCAAAAATGCTGTACTCAAGTGCCTCTTCCCAGTTTTTTCTGCCTCCCAGCATTGCTTCAAGCTGCCAACCTTCTTTATTTGTCAGCTCATCGCGGGTAACTGCATAAAGAATTTGCCCAACAGTTATCAATTTGGCATCTCGCGGCATATTATTTTTTAATCCTCTTTGTATAATTTCTTCAAACTCATTAAAAACGTCTTCCATTTTCCCATTCCTCCCTAGTAATTTCTTGAGATTCTTCGCTATTGAATACTAATATAATGCTCTGAATCCGTTGTGTGTCGTCCCAATAAAAAGCTTTTCTGATGCCGTCGTTTACCTTCCAAAACTCGTAACTCTTTCGGTTTACGTGAAAAATAACCGTTACTGCACCTTGTTTTTTTGCTCTACTGATGCCTTCTTGCACTCGGTCTCTGATGTTTTGAGTCTGTTCTGTCAACTCCTTAAGTTCGCAAATCTCACCGTCTATCTCAGCATCTGGCGTTCTGACACCCTCTGCTGCTTGCTCGCTCAACATTCTAACTCTCTTCCCTATTTTAGCCAAAACTTCAGCAATAAAGATTTCCGAATTATTAAGATTATGTTGTTGGTGAATTAGCACAAATCCGCCAGCTATCTCATCAAAATAATATCGCCGATATTCTGGTTCTGCATTTTCGTAGATGGCTCTGCTTGTTTCGATATATTCTGAATTCACCGTTACTATACTCTCAATGGACTCGGATCGGGTAGAGTTAAAGGTATGAAATCAACTGTTGAGCAACTGGCTAAAATTGGAATATTTACCAGCTTAAACCAAACTGAATTAGAGCGATTGCAAGAACATACAGCAATTCAGACTTACCGACAGGGAGAAATTGTGATGTATGAGGGCGATCGCATCCCCGAAAAATTATACACTCTTTTGAGCGGTTCTCTGCGGGTTGCAAAAACAGCGGCGGCGGGCAAAGAAACAATTCTCCGCACTTTATTTCAGGGAGATATTTTTGCCGCACCTGCTTTGCTAGGCAACGGCATTGCCCCCGCAACGGTGACTGCAGAAACGGAGGTGGAAGTTCTTACCACAGAACGGGAAGTTTTGCTAGCAGCAATTCGAGAAAATCCTGAGATTGCCTTGCGAATATTGGCGGTGTTTAATCAGCGGTTGCAGCAACTGCACGAGACAGTGCACGGTTTGGTGTCGGAAAGGGCGATCGTGCGGCTGGCCCGATTTATTCATTACTTTGGCGTCGAGCAAGGTAGGAAAATGGCGGATAATAGTGTATGTTTAGAAAAACGTTTTCCCTACTATCAAATTGCTCGCAGTATTGGAATTACCTACGAAGAATGCGTGCGGTTATTTAAGAAACTCAAGCCGTTTGTTTCCTACAGTCGAGGCGGTAAAATTATTGTATTGGATTGGGAAAAATTGGAGTATATCGCCTCTGGAGATGACATAGACTAAATGTTAAAATCCCAATTCTTGTAGTGCGGGTTTCACAAACAATATTTGAGTGCAACTCACTATCTATATAAAACCGCCCCCCACAATCTGTGAATCGGGGCGGGTTTATGAGATTATTGATTTTAGGCAAGTATGAAACCCGCCCCCCAAGCAATATTGCGGAAATTAATTAGCCTCGGAAAGTGTCAAAATAAACGCCAAATTTTCTTCTGCTTTCAAAGCGTGAAGAGCTTTACCGGGCATGAAGATAAACACCCCCGGTTCCAAAACAATATCCTTGCCTTCTAAAGTCAAAATTCCCTTTCCTTCGAGTACATTGACTGTGGCATTCCGTGCAGAGGAGTGTTCCGAAATTTCCGTTCCTGCCGCCAGACAAAATAAACTGTACTGACAATTATTGTCTTTGACTAAAATTTTGTTCAGCACTCCTGCAGCGGGATATTCAATTGCGTCTCGGAGTTGGATTGCTGAAGATTGTAGCGGTAAAAGAGTAGTAGTCATAGTTTTTGACAATTAATTAATTTGGTCACAAGTCTCGAATTTATCAGTGGCTTCACTTTCTTCAATCGAAAATCGATTGAGTCGGTTAAGATTGTTTTTTGGCCGAGAGAACGATGTAGCCCAGATCCTGTTGGTAATGCTGGAAAACTCGACGCATTGCTAAGATACGATCGCGAATTTGCGATCGACTTAAAATATTCCACACAATCCGCACAGTACCCACCAACCCTTCATCTTGCAGCATTCGCGACAAATTTAGGAGGCCCATCGCCCCAGTTTGACACTTTTCTACTTGCAAACCCGCGTTTTGGTAAACAGCAATCCAGCCAGACTCAGACAAAGGCGTTGAATTAGCCCGAGTCACTTCTGATAAAGCTTTTTGAATTTCTGATTCTCGGTTTCTAGCTAAAAGTTCGTGAGAGAGAAACTTGCCGCCTGGTTTTAAACGATCGCAAATTCCCGATACAATTTTAGCTTTCCCCGACGGTGACTGCATTGTCAGGATAGCTTCAGCCAACACCCAATCAAACTGTTGGGAAATCCGATCTAAGTGAAAAATATCTCCTTCCACAATTTCCACTCGATCGCTCAAACCCGCTGCTGCAACATTAGCACGAGCGCGGGCCACACTGTCGGGATTTTTCTCAACTCCCACTACTTTTACGCCAAAACGTTCAGCCAGGGCGATCGAACTATATCCAAAACTAGCAGCCAACTCCAAAACAGTCTCCCCAGGCTGAAAATCCGCCCATTCAAATAACTGTTCCGTAGCAAATTTCCCCCCCGGCCTCAACATTTTCTTACCCGCCGCGGCCAGAACTTCATGTCCGGGTGCAGTCTTAAAATTCAGAGCAGTATTGGTCATTAAATTGACCTCCTATGTAACCTTACTCTCAGTTTGCCAAATTCTCCCAAATCTTTCTATGATCTAGCTCATATTCAAATTATCGTAGGCTGATGAACCCTACAATATCAGGAACTATACCATGTCCGCCCCTCAACAATTCGGACTGTTTTTGATTGCCCACAATGGTTTCAGTCGAAAGCCCAAAACCCGTACTCGTTGTAGTAGAACTTATTTCTATTAATCCTGCCAACGAATTTGCTTTAAGAAACAATTGTCTCATTCCGCTCTTTAAAACATTGCTGCAACACAGAAACAGGCAGCTCATTCAATTGACCAGCTCGCACAAATTCAGCATAAGTATCAGCCTCTATAGCCTCCAAATCCCCTTTGAGTTTGTCGATAGTCATTTGCCGCAGTTCAGGAGATCGATCGTACATTTGATTGATTTCTGCTTGCAGCAAGTTTAATTTTTCTTGAAGCTGACTCACGAGATGATTAGAAAACTCAGGCTCGATTTTACGATCGCTCGATTCTTCAGATAGATGCTTGAGAACCCGATTGAGAGCAACACGTTGGGCGATCGCCTCCAGATACTGCTGACGCAACTCCTGGTTGCTCAACAACCCCAATTTTTCCAGCAGCGCCTTGGTGGTTAAACCTTGTACTAGCAGCGTAAATAAAACTACGCCAAACACGATCGCAATAATTTTTTGCCGCTCTGGGAAAACCTCCGGCACGCTCAAAGCCAAAGCAATCGATACAGAACCCCGCAATCCTCCCCACCAAATCACAGTTCTATCAGCTAATGAAATTTCAGATTTTGCCAACCTATTGCTCAACCATCCTAAACCAAAAATAGCGATCGCTCGCGTGACAAACATCGCCGCCACAGTTATGCCAATGACTCCTAAATTCGCTCCCAAACCAGCAAAACTAATTCGATCGCCAATCAGCAGGAACATGATCGAATTTACAAAAAACGCCACAAAATCCCAAAATTGTGTTACCGCCAGTCTGGTACTGGGTTGCATACCGATACGAGAGCCAAAATTTCCAAATATCAAGCCCATCACCACCACACCAATCACCCCAGAACCGCCCAATTCCTCAACAATTATATAAGTGCCGTAGGCTGAAACTAAGGTTAACGATTGCTCCACCAAAGGTAAATCAAACCGTTGGGTGAGATAGGAGATACCAAAACCAATCGCACTCCCGACAGTAATCCCAATTCCCACAAAAGCTAAGAAACGCCCCACCAGAAATGGGATGCCAACTTCATCCGTCCCTAAAGAGAATCCCACCAAAAAGCTAAAGGCAACAACCGCAATGCCATCATTAAATAAACTCTCTCCCTCCACCAGCAAAGCGAGGCGTTTTTCAACTCCCAGTTCCCGGAACAATGCAATAACTGAAACAGGATCTGTCGCAGATATACTAGCTCCTACCAACAGGGCGATTCCTAAAGAAACTCCCGCTATTTGGTTGAGAGCAAAAGCCACGCCAGCAACGGAAATAACAACACCCAAAACCGCATAAAGAGCGATCGGCACTAAATCCCGCTTGAGTTTAGACCATTCCAGATTCCAAGCAGCTTCAAACAAAAGAGGCGGCAAAAAAATCAACAGAATCAGTTCGGGCGAGAGCGACACCAATCGCACATCTATAAAAGCCAAGCCCAACCCGACAATTACTAAAAGCAGCGTGTAGGGAATTTGGCGCAACCAGCCCCATAGTTGCGGCAGTATCGCCACACTTAAGGAAACTAATAGCACTAAAAGAAATTTCTTCAGATTGCCCTCGATAGTCGCTTCGTTAATTAGAGTTTCTGGGGTCATATAATTAGGAATCAAATAGTTAAGGCTTCGGTTTCGAGCGGGACTTATTCAGCGTCGAGCGCCGCACTTCTTCAACTTGACTGACTTGAAAAATTAGGGTAAAGGGTTGACCCATTTCTTTTTCGACAAATGCTTCTAAAAGCTGCACTTGTTTGGGTGTCAAAGCTTCGCTGCTGCGAACAATCAGACGAACCTCCGGCGGTTTTGTCAACCAGTTAGTATCAGTTTTAATCAGTTCCACCCGTTGAAAAGTGATAGTTCGGTTAAGCAGCGCCCGCTTCAGACTGACTTCTAGTTGCGCTTGCTCGATCAATTCCGCAAAACTCACCCCCAGAGGAATCACAAGTATAGCCGTCAATGCTAGCGCCCAAAAGAGGGCTTTACGGGCGCGATGCAGGGGCGTGTAGCCGGCAATTAAAGAAGTTAGCATACAGGAGAGAGTAATCCCCAGCAAATTAGTAAGATACAGGAGGCTTGCTCCCAAACTGAGCGACCAATTAGCTTGAGATAAGCCTAAACCTATAACACAAATTGGTGGCATGAGAGCCACGGCGATCGCAGTCCCCGCCAGAGTAGCAGAAACTTTGGGCTGAACTTTCGCATAGCCGCTGATTCCGCCAGCGGCGATCGCAATTCCTAAGTCTAGTAATGTAGGTTTAGAACGAGCTAGAACTTCGCTCCCAAAGTCGGGAAGTTGTACCAAAGCGCCCAAAAAACAAGCTAGAAAAATTGCTAGCACCGTCCCGACTGCTAATGCAACTAAACCTTTGCGGAAGAGGAGAACGTTACCTTCTACCGCTCCAAATGCTAACCCTCGAATTGGCAACATCAGAGGGGCGATGATCATAGCACCGATGATGACGGCCGCACTGTTGGAAAGCAGTCCAAAGGTGGCGATTATACAGGAGCCGAGAATTAAGACTAGATAGTTAATATCTAGGGTTGATTCTTCCAACAAGTCAACTCGTATTTGCTTTAAATGCTCTCGAGGAATCCTGCTCCCGGTGAAATATTTAAGACGGTCTCGAATATTGTTGAGCAAAATAATCTCCTTAAATCGGGGGCTTGTATCCGTATGCAGGTAAGGTCAGTCGATTTTAGATTTTAGATTTTAAATTTTAGATTTTAAATTTACTCCACTGATGAATCTGGTAGCTTGAACAAAAGTCCAAAATTTGGGGCTACCCAGTCGATTTGAGATTTGAGATTTGAGATTTACTCCACAGATGAATCTAGGATCTTGAACTAGGGTCTAAAATTTGGGGTGACTCACGAGAAGAGTCGGGGGCTTGTCTCCCTGTGCAGGTGCAGTCAAAAGAATCAAAATCCCAGCCAGCAAGTTTTCGAGGATGTCCCAGAATCCGAAAGCAATTATCGCGTCGCTAATAGCCACCAGTTGAATCACATTCCGTGCATGGAATGACGGGAGGGCGATGAATAACGCGATCGACAATAATTGATTTATAATCAAGATATATACTCCACCCCAATAATACCGAATCATGCTCGCAGAAGCAAACGCCACACTTTGGCCTAGTCTAATTACTGTTTCAGCATTAATTCTCTACTTCGTTGTTACCATCAACGTCGGCAGAGCTAGATTCAAATACAAAGTTTCTCCCCCGCAGATGACAGGAAACCCAGACTTTGAGCGAGTGGTGCGAGTTCAGCAAAATACCTTAGAGCAAATGATTCTATTTTTGCCCTCGCTGTGGCTGTTCTCGCAATTTATTAGCCCAGTTTGGGGCGCAGGTATCGGCGCAGTTTGGATAATTGGACGCATTTTGTTTGCTTGGGGTTACTATCAAGCGGCTGAAAAAAGAGCGGCAGGATTTGGCATTAGCACCTTAGCTACTTTAGCTCTGCTTGGTGGTTCATTAACAGGCATAATTATGTCGCTGCTGAAGGTTGGAGCGTAAATTCTGATCGACATAATTATTTTTCTACTCGTTTCCACGTTATGCCTGGTAACGCATATCCGGAGGCTCTGCCTCCAATTTTCCTGCTAAAAAAGCGAGGCACAGCCTCTCGACAGCGGTTCCCTGGCAGAGCCAGGGAACCAGTTAAATCCAAGTTTTTCAATTACTTTCAGGAGTAAATATGTCAGAAACCAACAAACCCGTATTTGAAATTAACCCACAACTTTTTCAGCAGCTTGTCGAGTGGCAAGAAAAACTTGAACAAGAAGATGAATTAGTAAGCGAGTCAGAAGACGAGAAACCACTTGAGGTAAAAAATCCTCCTGACAGTTATGAACAGCATTCTCAAACAGATAATTTCTAGCTGGTGGCTAGCAGCATCTTTTGCATTTCCGGCTGCTGTCTCGGCTCAATCGCTGACAGCAAGCCAAATTCAGCAAGTCAATAGCGGTTTATTTCGTTCTAACTCTCAAGATTTCTATCAGCAAGGAAATCGCCAACTGGAAAGAGAAATCGCAACTTTGTTGCAAAAAAAAGTCACTTCCGAAGGCAAGATTCTGGAGATTGATGAAAAATTGCTCTCTCAGCTTTGCAGCCAAGTTAAAATAAATTCGCACAATTTTGACACAGTAAATGCTGTTAAGATTGCTGATTTTAAGGCAAAATTAACAGATAGTTGTAGGCAAAATTAAAATAAAAGTGAGGTAAAAATCCAAGTTTTAGTGTTGATGGATAAAGAAGGAATGACCACGTTGAAACTAGCCATGCTGAAAGCGCAAACTGCCGCTCAATTGGCGGCAATAATTATTGATTACACTCATGAGGAAATGATGCTAGTTTTTTATGAGCTAGAATGGGAACAACAGGCGAAAATTAAGGATATTTGGAAGACGGTTAGTTAAAGTAGGTGGAAATCAGAGGTTTTAATTTTTAACCGCAGATGTAAGCCGATAGACGCGGATGAACGCAGATTGAATTTGGTTAGTGTTCGCTGTGTATAACAATCTTAATTTGTACACAGCGAACAATGAAATATCTAAACTAGGGATTCGAGGCATAATTGGCGGAAATGATCGCCTCGTTGCTCGAAGTTTTGGTATTGATCGAAGCTAGCACAAGCTGGCGAAAGCAGCACGACTTTAGCGTTGTTCTGTTTGCCTAATTCTGCGGCTCGCGGGATTGCTCGTTCCATTGTTTCGACTATTTCCCAAGCGTTGTAATTTGCTTGTTCGAGCCGATCGGCAAAAATACCTGCCGCATCCCCAATTAGCAACACCCCCGCAGCTTTCGCCTTGATTGTATCAATCCAAGCGCGATCGTCCCCTTCTTTGGCGTCGCCGCCCGCAATTAAAATCGCCGGTGCGCTTACAGAAGCCAACCCGACTTGGGCGGCGTCATAATTAGTAGCTTTGCTGTCGTTGATGAAATCTATGCCTTCCCAAGTGCAGATGTGTTCGAGGCGGTGCGAAACTCCGGGGAATTTAGCGATCGCCTGGGCGATCGCACTTTTATCTATCCCCGCCAAATTAGCCGCCGCCACCGCCATTAACAAATTCTGCAAATTGTGTTCTCCCACCATCCGCAAAGAATCAGCAGGCAGAATTTTCTCGCCTTGAGCTATTACCCAACCATCTTGAATATAGGCTCCAAAATCTGTATTTCCCAACAAATCTTTTTCACCTTTGACACTCGTCCAACACGCATCCGGCCAAACGTCAACTCCTTGTTGCCGCAAACAAGGATCGTCGCCGTTGATTACTTGCAATTCAGATTTTTTCAGCAAATGCGCTTTAATGTTGTAGTAATTTTCTAAAGTTTTGTGGCGGCTGAGGTGATCGGGCGTCAAAGTCGTCAAAACTCCGATTCGCGGCGCTACAAACGGCGAGGATTCTATCTGATAGCTGCTAATTTCTGCGATTACCCAATCCGGTTGTTTTTCAGCTAAAGCTAATTCACACGCAGCATAGCCAATATTGCCACAAGCGGGAGCGTAAAGCCCGGCCTCGGCAAAAATAGCAGCAATTAAAGCAGTAGTAGTAGTTTTGCCATTAGTGCCGGTAATTCCCACCCAAGGATATTTGAGGTAACGCCACGCGAGAGCCATTTCTCCGATTGTTTCAATGCCTAAGTCTCTGGCGCGCACTAATGCTGGACTGTCCCAGGGAATGCCCGGACTTACTACTATTAATTCTATAGATTCGACTGGTTCAAAAGATTTACCTAACTCCACATGAATTCCTTCGTTAGCGAATTCCTGTTGCTGTTCGAGCAAGTTTGGGGAAGATGAGCGATCGCTCAGCGTTACTTCCCATCCTTCGCGTTTTAGCAGTCTTGCGGCGGCAATTCCTGATTTTCCTAGTCCAATGACATGAGCTATCGGCATAAGTTGTGTGTGTGATGGAGCGAATTTCCCTGGTTTTATAAGTTTATATCTTAACCTTGAATTGGTTATTGACTATTGGCTATTTAGCTTATTTTTTAAGAGAGCGATCGAACTCTGCCCAGACGCGCGCGGTTTCGCAAAAATTCTAATAGATTTACTCGTTTTATTGGTAAGCTTTAATGTTATTTGGAGCGAGGGTTTTAAGAAGTACGTTTCTCAAATTGTTTTGCCTGCGAGCCCGCTCGTTTCCCACAAGCCCGCCAGGGGTTGAAAACCCCTGTCTAAAAGCTAAAGTCAGTTAAAACTGACTGAAAATTTTGGTATATATGCGTTTCAGTCCTCATAGCGAGGACTTTCGCTTTAGACGGGTGTTGAAACGAACGGCGGACTGAAGCGGATGTTTTCAATCCCAGGCGGACTCAAATCTTCTCGCTTCTAACTTTTGACGATCGCCCCAAAGTCAGCCAACACCCGCGCGTGATTCCGCAACAGCCCCAGTAAATTCAACCGATTTTGCTTAATTTCCGGGTCGGGATCCATCACTAAAACGCTTTCTGGCCCGTCAAAAAAGTTGCTAACAGTCGGAGAAATTTCCGTCAAACTATCTACTAACTGCTGGTAATTGCGAGTTTGTTTGGATAGCAGCGTTTGCGGCACTAACTGCACGACTGCATCGTAAAAAGCTTGTTCAGACGACTTTTGAAATAACTCCGGTTTCACAGCCGTTTTCGGTTCCAATTCTACTTTATCCAAATCACCTTGAGCAGCCAAACGAGTTGAACGGTTGACTGTTTCATAAATTAGATCCAAAGTCTGGTTATTGCGGATTTGTTGTAGGAAAAGCGCTCTTTCCAGTGCGTCCAACAAATCTCTCAATGCTCGTTCAGTATATTCTAGGTCGTTTTCTCCCAAAACTGCATTTACCAAATCATAATCTACATTCTTTTCTTCTTGCAACAAAGTCCGAATTCTTTGCAAGAAAAACTCGTATAACTGAGCCAGCAACTCCGTCGGTGTTTCCGGGCGCGTTGCGGTAAATTCTGCAACAACTTGTGCGAGCAACTGGTGCAAGTTTACTGGCAACTGAGCCGCCCAAATAATGTTAATTATTGCATTGGCTGCGCGACGCAAAGCGAAGGGATCGGATGAACCAGTCGGCAACATTCCCAAACCGAAGATGCTGACTAATGTATCTAATTTGTCGGCTATTGCGACAACTTGACCTGTAAGAGTTTGCGGCAAATTGTCGCCCGCGCCTTTGGGCAAATAATGTTCAAAAATTGCTGTGGCTACTTCTTCCGATTCGCCACTTGCTAAGGCGTATTTCTGCCCCATGATTCCTTGCATTTCGGGCAGTTCGTAAACCATTTGAGTTACGAGGTCGGCTTTGCAAAGTAAGGCTGCTCTTGCTATGTAAGCTTGTTCTTCGCCTGTGATTTGCAGTTGATTGGTGATGAGGCTGGCAATCTTGCACAGACGATCGACTTTTGCGCGTACAGTCCCTAAATCTTCCTGGAAAGTAACTGTTGCCAACTTTGGCAAATAATCCTCTAGAGGCTTTACCAAGTCTGCTTTGTAGAAAAACTGACCGTCTGCCAATCTCGCCCGCACTACTCGCTCGTTACCGGCGGCAATAATCGCGGCTTTAGCCGGATCGCCGTTAGAAATTGTAATAAAATAGGGCAGAAGTTCGGGATAACCGGGGTTTTTGAGAATCGGAAAATACCGCTGGTTTGTAACAATAATTGTGGTGATTACTTCCGGCGGCAATATCAAAAAGTCCTCGTCAAATTTGCCGACAACTGCGTTCGGCCATTCTACTAAGTCGGTGACTTCTTCTAACAAATCTTCGGTAATGTCGGCGTAACCGCCTTGTTTTGTCGCTGCGGCTTCTACTTGTGCTTTAATTTGATTTTTGCGCTGGGTTCGATCGACCTCCACGCAAGCAGCCCGCAGATATTCGACATAATCCTCGGCTTGGGGAATCGAGACCCCTCCCAGGGGTGTAGGGGGGGTATGTAACACCCGGTGTCCTTGGGAAATTCGATCGCTCTTGACCGTATCCGAACCGCTCACCAATGTAATTGGCAGCACAGTATCATCTAACAGTGCCACGAGCGATCGAATCGGGCGCGGAAACTTCAAATCTCCGTCAGCCCACCGCATAAATCTTTTGCCTTCTAACTTATTAATCCACTGCGGCACAAGTTCTGTCAAAATATCCGCACTCATCCGCCCCGGAATCTTTTTGAGCACAAACACAAAATCGCCTTTATCGGTAGCGCGAACTTCCAAAGCATCAATTTCTACGCCCTGCTTTTTCGCAAAACCTTCCGCTGCTTTCGTCGGTTTGCCATCTTTAAAAGCCGAACTCGCGGGTGGGCCTTTTACCTCTTCTTCTCTATCTAATTGCTGAACTGGCAGTCCCTTCACGAGAACGGCCAAACGCCTCGGAGTAGCGTATACATTAATTGAGTCATTTGTCAAGGATTCTTCTGCCAGCGTTGCAGGTACAAGTCGCTGCCACTGCTGGGCACTGCCTACGACAAAAGATGCGGGCAATTCTTCTGTACCGAGTTCTAATAAAAAGTTAGGCATATCGCACCGTAATGGAATTTTGTTTAGGGTAATTTAAGGTAATTTATCCGATCGCGCGATCGTATATCTGAAATATCTGAAAAATACTCAAAAATCCAGGATACCACGTAAAATCGGGGGTGAAAGACAATATTCTCGACAGCCCATGACCTTGGCGGAAAGACTAGGACAAGATTGGAAGTCTCGACTGGAAAAAGATTGCCCGGACGAAAATTCTAGCACTCGCGAGAGTGTTGTCCGGTGGCTGTTGGGAGACAAGCCCGAAAGATTTGACACTCTTAGCCCAACTCAATTGTCTGTCGCCTCTGGCGCGATCGACTTTTTATATCGAATTTTGATTTCTCGGTATCTGGGAGTACCCCCAGAAAAAGCTTACCGCAACTTGATCGGGCGACTGGGCGGTTTGGTGGTGCTCCGGCAAAAAATCCAAGCCTGGGTTTCCCTGAGTCGCGACAGACAGCGGAGTGCGGTGGAGGTACTACAAGAAGTGATTCAGGAAATGCTCAATTCCGATCGCTACCTGCAGCAGCAAGTCGCCTGGATTGCCGAATGCACCTCAGACAGACGCCTGCGAAATGCTTTGCTGCTAGCGAGCACAGAAGAATACTGCTTGCGGCCGATCCGCAACCAGCCGCTGTTGGTGTACCGTTTTGTCAACTACCTGCGGCGTGCTCAGCGGGGCGGATTGACCCAAGTGCCTGCGGGAGACTGGGTGCGGCTGGTGTCGGAACAGGTTCTACCCGACGATACAGACGAACCGCTCAGCCTGCTAGACGAACAGGCGATGTCCGAGTATCGAGAAAATCAAGCTTGGGAAGAGCAGCAAACTCAGCGGCAGATTGTCCAACAAGAATTTGAGAATTACTTGGCCGCTGAAGTCGATCCGCTGGCTTCCCGGTGGCTGCAGCTTTACCTCCAAGGTCGTTCCCAAGAGGCAATTGCCGAGGAGTTGAAGGTTCCGATCAAGCAAATTTACCGCTTGCGAGAAAAAGTCAGTTACCACGCGATTCGCGTTTTTGCGGTCAAACAAGCACCGGAATTAGTCGCCAACTGGCTGGAAACTTCGCTCCAAGAACACAGTTTGGGCTTGACTCCGGCTCAGTGGCAGCAATATTTACAAAACCTCACGCCGGTTCAGCGGCAGTTGGTAGAATCGCTGAAAGCAGGAAAAAGTGTAGAGACGATCGCATCTGAATTAAAGCTGAAAACCAATCAAGTCATCGGCGAGTGGAGCAAACTCTATTTAGCAGCTCAATCGCTCCGCAACGAGTAGATTGGTAATGGGTGGCGGGCAATTGCTAATTGTTAATTGGCAGTAGCATTTTTCATAATCCCCGCTACAAATCCATTCCCGCACAGCCACAGATTATTGCGAGTTTCCCCGTGGAAAACCGCGCGATGCCCCTTGTGTCCAATCAGGTTAGCTCGATCGGGATATCGTAGCGCTGCCGTGACAAGCGAGTTTCTTGATCGTAGCCGCTACGTGATTTATCCGTGGAATCAATCCAAAATCGAAAATCTCAACTCCTCAAGCCCCCGAATTTATCTCGCGCAAGTCAATCCAAAATCTAAAATCTAAAATCTAAAATCGAATGACGATCGCGCTCCGAGACGATCACAGCCCACTCTCTGAGGTAAGATACTAGCAGCACGATCGACTTTTCAGGATTTTTTAACCAATCCTCTATTCAGCGGTAGCCCGTAAATCATCCGTTGTGGTGCATCTCTAATACTTGTGCATTAAAGATATAATTCTATTGTTGCCAGCCACGGGCCTCAATATCGGGCGATCGATGATAGTTGGTCTAGACTGCGCTAGTCATCATCTAGTTCTCAATCTTTTGGTAGAATTTGAGGCTGCAATACAGAAGGGAGAAAATTCTGGGACTAAGGATTTTTCTTTAATAAAAGCTTCCGGTTGTTAGGCCAATTCCTCCGTCAGGGAAGTTGCAGCGTTTAATTTTATCGCATCAGGTTGGTGCGTCGCGCTCGATCGCGCTTCCAACTACAAAGCAGCTAATGGTACATACATCTTCAACAGGCTCGGCAGCTACAATGGACTCCGATCGAATATTTCACCTAATCGACACTGTTGTCCCCTTTGAAGCTTGCCTTTACTATCAAGTTTTGCCTTTATCTCTAGAAGGTAATCTGTTTAAATTGGGCGTAGTCGATGCCCAAGATGACTCCGCCTTGGACTACGTGCAGCGGATTTTAGCTTACATGAATTGCTCAGTCACAACAGAGCCAATTGCCTCGGAAACTCAGCGCTCGATGCTCTCAGCTTACTTGCTGCACGGGAACCAGCTCCGAGAACCGAGCCAGACAGAAACCGCCGCAGCCCCAACACCCAAAAATCCCGCACCAGCAACTTCAGGCCCCAATGCAGCAACGCTGCTGTCTGTGCCAGAAGCCTCGATGCCCGCTCCTGAGCGGTTTAAACCTGCTGGCGCTGAGGTTCCCCCGACACCGACACAGCTATCGGTTTTGAATGTCGAGGCCTTGCACTTGTCAAGCCAAGTGGAAGTTTTGGCAACTTTGCCCGCGCCCCAACTGCTGCAAGAATTGCTCGGTAGAGTGCTGCGAGAGGGTATCGGCCGCTTGTTTTTTGAGCGGCATCAGTCCCAAGGTCGCATTCTTTGGAGTCAAGATGGCGTTTTGAAATCGATGCTCGAAGGTATCGATATCGTCCTTTTCCAAGAGGTCATCGATGAGTTGAAACGGCTGACAGATATGCCTGTTGGCCCGGTGGAACAGGCCAAACAAGTCGAAGTTGAGCGCATATACCAAAACACTCATTTGCTGTTGCGCTTGCGGGTAATGACCGTGGGTGGCAAGGAAGAAGCCACCCTGCAAGTTTTGCGGGGGGCAGCTTTGAGGTTTTACCAGCAGCAGCAGTTGTCTACTTTGAGTCGGGACGCGCTGCGACTGGCCGAAGAATTGCAGCGGAAAGTGAATCAAATTCGCGATCGAACTCGGCTTTCTCCTGTGCCTTTAGAGGGGTTGCCCGCTTTGGAACAGGTGATTAGAAATGTTGACGACCAAATTGAAGCTTTGCTGCACGAACACAATCCCGATTAGCCATAATCAGCAATAGATGACCATTGGTGACAAGTTAAGACTGTAAGTCTTTTGTCAAGAGGCTTTTAGAGAATTGTTGAAAAAAAACTGGTCAGACC